>NZ_WXWK01000131.1:0-21839 GCF_009904835.1 Vibrio sp. V33_P6A3T137
CGCTTCCTGGTTAACTTAGTCAACTCGGAAGAGGCAGCTATTTTAGCGAGATAAACTTTCGTGTCAAACACTTTTTTCATTTATCTTTTCAAGGTAAAAACCTTTTTAAAACAACTTACTGACTGGCTTAATAATTTAAGCTTTACCTTGTCAGCGAGGCGGCATTATAGAGATCAACATCACATTGGCAAGCACTTTTTTGAACTTTTTTGCCAATCAATAAACAAGCGTACAAAAACAAAGCAAACAGAACAAAACCAACCATATTTCGTTACATCTGATTAAACTGATTAGCGAAATTAGTCACCTTTTGCCAATTTGTGTACTCCACCTCTTTCGTAGTATCCGTTTCTCCACCAGTTAAACTCATAATAAAGCGAATCATCATCTTATCGAACAGACCATAACGCGGATAATATAAAGCACCAGCAAAAACACCGATCAAACTCGGCTTCCAAGGCGATTTTTTTAAGAAGGTTTGAATATAAACACTCCCTTCAGGAGTATCTTTACCTTGTTGTTCTTTGCGAGCCGTAAGATTAACGCAAAAAAAAGCGCACTTGTTTTGCTGTAAATAACTCTGGTTCGCTGCTATGAATGAATAAAGCTGAGGATTCAATCGACCATAACGAATGGATGCGCCAATAAGAACTTTATCGTAAGTTGATAAGTCTTCTGCAGTGTAGTGTTGTAAGTCCTGAATCTCACATTGACTACCAACAAGCTTATTAGCGATAAACTGGATGATTTTCTTAGTTTGTCCTTCACGGGACGAATATAACATCAATATTTTCACGAAATCCCCTTAGCTACGCCAAAAAGTAGGCGTGAGTAAAATAAGTAATGTGAATATCTCTAGTCGACCAAATAGCATAGATACGATCAGAATCCATTTAGCCGCATCGTTAATATCCGCAAAATGAGACGCAACCTCGCCAAGTCCTGGACCAAGATTATTTAACGTCGCGGCTACCGCAGAAAAGGCGGTTAATTCATCGATTCCAGTAAAGATTAACGCCAACATACAGACCACAAATACTAAAGCGTACGCAGAAAAAAAACCCCAAACGGCATCAACAACCCGTTGTGGTAGAGCGCTATCACCTAACTTGATCGGATAAATAGCCCTTGGGTGCACCAAACGCTTCATTTCACGTGCACCTTGTAATGTTAATAAGAACACTCGGATCACTTTCATCCCGCCGCCTGTCGAACCAGCGCAGCCACCGATAAAAGAAGAAAATAATAATAAAACCGGTAAAAAGAGCGGCCACTCAGAAAAACCCGTCGTCGTAAAGCCAGCGGTAGTGGATATAGAAACCGTTTGAAACAGCGTTTGATCAAAAGCATGGTATAGCGAGTCATAACTATGATGCTTAAGAATGACCAGAAAACAGATGATAAATAAAATCACTTGGATCAGGATAAAAGCTCGAAACTCCCTATCAGCCCAATAATATTTAGGATGAACGCCTCCTGTAGCAAAGGCGGCATAGTGAAGAGTAAAGTTACAAGCAGAAATGAGTAAGAAAATTACGGTGATCAGATTAATCGCATAACTGTCAAAGTATCCGATACTCGCATCATGGGTTGAAAAACCACCAATCGCAATGGTTGAGAAGCTATGACATATTGCATCAAACAGCGTCATACCAGCAAACCAATACGCTGCCGCGCAAGCAATAGTTAGGCTTAAATAGATATACCATAAGGCTTTCGCCGTTTCAGCTATTCGGGGGGTAACTTTATTGTCTTTAACTGGGCCAGGAATTTCTGCACGATAGAGCTGCATTCCCCCAATCCCCAACACTGGTAAGATAGCCACAGCGAGAACGATGATCCCCATTCCACCAAACCATTGTAAAAACTGACGATAAAAAAGAATCGCTTTAGGCAAATCGTCAAGGCCAACAATCACCGTTGCTCCCGTGGTCGTTAAGGCAGAGAACGATTCAAAAAAGGCATCGGTTACAGACACATTTGGGTTGTCCGCTAATAAAAACGGCAGTGCTCCAGCACTACCAATAACGGTCCAGAATAAAACAACAATCAAAAATCCATCTCGTGCTTTTAACTCATGGCGATGGTGGCGATTAGGCAGCCATAGCAAGCTCCCTAAAATAAAAAGCACGAAAAAAGTAGAGACAAAAGGCACCCCGGCACCATCACCATAGATTAAGGCAACAGAAGCAGGTATCAGCATAGACACACTAAACAAAGCGAGCAATAGCCCGACGATTCGAATAATTGAACGAAATTGCATAAAAAATGACGAAGCTCTGCTTCTGACTTCCTAAGTATGTTCTATGTGAGTAACAAGAATTTTAGCACCACTCTTGTTAATAATATTTTGTGTAAAATCATTCAGGTTACCCCAAGGTAACTCCATGATAATCTGCACATTATCATGGTACTGAGCTTCAACCTGTTTGGCTTCATACTCATTCATGATCGATTGAGCTAAGGCAATAAAACTGTAGTCTAACGTTAGCAATACTTTTGTGGTGATTTTTTTCTCATTTATTTGAAGCTGCTTAAGCGCTTGCTGTACCCCGCCACCGTAGGCTTTTACTAACCCTCCTGTACCAAGCAAAATACCACCATAATAACGTGTGACGACAGCGGTAATTTCTCCAATTCCAGAACCTGATAATTGTGCAAGCATCGGCTTACCCGCCGTACCAGAAGGTTCACCATCATCACTAAAGCCCCATAACGTTGAGTTTTCAGGCCGTCCTGCGATAAATGCTGAGCAATGATGTCGCGAATCGGGATGCTGTTGCTTAATAGAAGCAATAAATGCCTTAGCTTCTTCAACTCCAGAGGTATGAGTAAGATAAGTGAGAAAGCGGCTTTTTTTTATCTCTTCCTCAAACAAGCAGGCCTCTGCTGGAATAGGATAAGACTGAACGTTCATAACTCAATAGTCGATCGTAAAAAGGTGACTTAGTGTATCACGAACGTAACAAAAGTCGGCTCGGATTGGTAACAAGCGCACAATGTTAAACACTTGTTTAAAAAATGTATTGAAATTAATCTATCTCCCGTTCAAACTGAAAAAACTGGTCAAACCAGAACATTAATACCACAACACTCTCACACGCAATCGCCGGATTGTATGTCACGGAGATAGACAATGATTTACCAAGCCAAAACCCTACAGGTAAAGGAATTGCAAGATGGTATCGCAGAGCTGAACTTTTGCTCTCCTGAATCCGTCAATAAACTTGATCTAGCAACCCTTACCGCACTTAATGAAGCTCTAGATGCTTTACACCAGCACTCTGGATTAAAAGGACTGATCCTGACTTCAAATAAACCTGCTTTTATCGTCGGTGCTGATATTACTGAGTTTTTAGGTTTATTTGCGATGCCTGATGCTGAGCTTGATCAGTGGTTAGTGTTTGCTAACACTATCTTTAACAAATTAGAAGACCTACCAGTCCCAACCTTATCTGCCTTAACAGGTTTCACTTTAGGTGGTGGCTGTGAGTGTGTACTTGCTACTGACTTTAGAATCGGCGATAAGACAACCAGTATTGGACTACCAGAAACTAAGCTCGGGATCATGCCCGGATTTGGTGGAACCGTCCGTCTACCTCGCTTAATTGGCGCCGACAGCGCAATGGAAATCATCACTCAAGGTAAAGCCTGCCGAGCTGAGGAAGCGCTTAAGTTAGGCTTACTTGATGCGATTGTCGACAGCGATAAGCTACTTGAATCCGCACTCAATACCATCACTCAAGCGATTAATGAGAAAATTGACTGGGTAGGACGACGCCAACAAAAAACGTCACCGTTAACCTTAAGCAAAATGGAAAGCATGATGAGCTTTACCATGGCAAAAGGTGTTGTTGCTCAAGTCGCTGGTAAACATTATCCCGCGCCAATGACCGCAGTAGTCACCATTGAACAAGCCGCGCGTAGCTCACGCGATGAAGCACTGGATATTGAACGTCAGCACTTCATCAAATTGGCGAAATCAACCGAAGCTCAAGCGTTAGTGGGTCTCTTTTTAAATGATCAACACATTAAAGGATTAGCGAAACAATCGGCTAAATCAGCCAGCCAAGACACCCAACGTGCAGCTGTATTGGGCGCCGGCATTATGGGAGGCGGTATCGCTTACCAATCTGCCAGTAAAGGTGTGCCAGTCTTGATGAAAGATATCGCTCAGCCTTCACTCGACCTAGGCATGACCGAGGCTTCTAAACTACTCAATAAGCAACTAGAACGCGGTAAAATTGATGGCTTCAAAATGGCGGGCATTCTTGCTTCCATCACCCCAAGCTTACATTATGCGGGTATAGAACAGGCCGATGTGATTGTTGAAGCAGTAGTCGAAAATCCTAAAGTTAAAGCAGCGGT
The DNA here is from genome assembly GCF_009904835.1 of Vibrio sp. V33_P6A3T137. Taxonomy (NCBI): domain Bacteria; kingdom Pseudomonadati; phylum Pseudomonadota; class Gammaproteobacteria; order Vibrionales; family Vibrionaceae; genus Vibrio; species Vibrio sp. V33_P6A3T137. The sequence goes on from NZ_WXWK01000131.1 coordinate 4,369, forward strand.
ATTGAGTGAAGTTGAAAGCCAAGTTTCGGATAACACGATCATTACGTCCAATACGTCAACTATTCCGATTAATTTGCTCGCCAAATCACTGAAACGCCCAGAAAACTTCTGTGGTATGCACTTTTTTAATCCTGTGCATCGTATGCCATTAGTTGAGATCATTCGTGGCGAGAAAACCTCTGACGATACCATTAATCGCGTTGTCGCTTATGCGGCCAAAATGGGTAAATCGCCAATTGTCGTTAATGATTGTCCGGGCTTTTTCGTTAACCGTGTTCTGTTCCCTTACTTCGGTGGTTTCAGCTTGCTATTACGTGATGGTGCTGATTTCACCCAAATCGATAAAGTTATGGAACGTCAGTTTGGCTGGCCAATGGGACCCGCGTATTTACTCGACGTGGTTGGTCTTGATACCGCCCATCACGCACAAGCGGTCATGGCAGAAGGTTTTCCTGAACGAATGGGTAAACAAGGCCGCGATGCGATCGATGTTCTTTATGAAGCCAATAAATATGGCCAAAAAAATGGTCATGGCTTCTATCGCTATTCGATAGATAAAAAAGGCAAACCGAAGAAAAACTTCTCGGATGAAATTTTACCTCTTCTTGCTGACGTCTGTGCCAACCCACAGCCTTTTGAAGCTCAAACGATCATTGAACGAATGATGATTCCGATGATCAACGAAGTCGTGCTATGTCTAGAAGAGGGAATTATTGCTTCTCCTCAAGAAGCCGATATGGCCTTGGTCTACGGTTTAGGATTCCCTCCATTCCGTGGTGGGGTTTTCCGCTACCTCGATACCATCGGCTTAGAGCAATACATTACGATGGCCAGACAGCATCAGCATTTAGGCGCGATGTATCACCTACCACAACTGTTACTGGATATGGCAGAAAAAGGGCAGCGCTTTTACCCCATCCCTGCTCCGGCTTCTTTATAAACAGTGATTTGGAAAAGGAATAACAAAATGAATACTGTAGTGATTGTTGATTGCCTTCGTACGCCAATGGGACGTTCGAAAGGCGGAGCATTTCGCCACCAGCGCGCTGAAGATCTCTCGGCTCATCTGATGAAGGGAATATTGGCTCGTAACCCACAAGTCAATCCGCAAGAGATCGAAGACATTTATTGGGGCTGTGTACAACAAACCTTAGAACAAGGGTTTAATGTCGCTCGTAATGCCGCCTTACTTGCTGGCCTACCGATAGATATTGGCGCGGTTACCGTCAACCGTTTATGCGGTTCATCGATGCAAGCTTTACACGACGCAGCACGAGCAATTATGGTTGGTGATGCGGAGATCTGCTTGGTCGGTGGTGTTGAGCATATGGGTCATGTACCGATGAATCATGGTGTTGACTTCCATCCTGGTTTATCAAAGAACGTAGCCAAAGCCGCCGGTATGATGGGCTTAACCGCAGAAATGCTTGGCAAGCTGCATGGCATAAGCCGTGAGCAACAAGATGCTTTCGCGGCTCGTTCTCATCAACGCGCTCAAGCCGCAACCGTCGAAGGCCGTTTTAAAAATGAGATTTTACCGACCGAAGGTCATAGCGCAGATGGAACCTTATTTACGCTAGATTATGATGAAGTCATCCGCCCAGAAACGACGGTTGAAGGTTTAGCAGAACTACGTCCAGTTTTTGATCCCGCCAATGGAACTGTGACTGCTGGCTCTTCATCTGCTCTTTCTGATGGCGCATCGGCTATGCTGATCATGAGTGAAGCCAAAGCTAAAGCCTTAGGACTGACCATTCGCGCTAAAGTCAAATCAATGGCGATTGCCGGTTGCGACCCATCGATTATGGGTTATGGACCAGTACCCGCGACCAAAAAAGCGCTGCAACGCGCTGGGCTAACAATGGCTGATATCGATCTCGTCGAGTTAAATGAAGCCTTTGCCGCTCAATCTCTGCCTTGTGCAAAAGATCTTGGTTTGATGGATTTAGTCGATGAGAAAGTCAACTTAAACGGTGGTGCGATTGCTTTAGGCCATCCTTTAGGCTGTTCAGGAACCCGTATTTCGACGACATTGATCAACCTCATGGAAGAGAAGGATGCTAAATATGGTCTGGCTACGATGTGTATTGGCCTAGGTCAAGGTATAGCAACGATTTTTGAACGTCCATAACACGTTGATTTATGTTTGAAGAGCCAGTTTAATCACTGGCTCTTCTTTTTTAAGCGTCAGTTTTTAACCAATCGCGATGTAACTGCTCACTATCACCTAAATAATCTACCATCCATTCAATTAATTGATGGTTCTCATCTTTACGCCACACTAAGCAACATTGACTTAATGGCTTATTATCAGGGAGATCTTTAGCAATTAACTGACCAGAAGACAGCAAAGGTTGAGCCATATGACTGGGCATAAAACCTACCCCTAATCCTTTTTTTAAACACTCCTTCGCACTATACCAATTGGGTAGTAAAAGACGTCGCTGCTTTGGATAATGCCCTGTATGACGCTTAGGTAATAGACTGGAAGTATCATCCAAACAAATCGCAGGATATTGGCTCACCAGTTCTTCAGTTAACATATCGACATCTGCACAAGGATGATCTGGGGATAGCACAAACACCCAATCTAATAATCCCATATCGCGCACTTCAAAATCCCCACCAACAGGTATTGCGGAGGTCGCCCCAATCACAATATCTGCCCGGCCTTGAGAAATCGCCTCCCACGATCCATTAAACACTTCCATATTGATTTGTAGCTCGGCAAATTCAAACGTTTGATAAAAGTTCTCAACCATAGGTTTGATGCAATCAAGCTTGACGACATTATCTAGCGTCAATTTAAGGGTTTTTTGCCATCCGTGTGCTGCTCTTCTGGTTTGTGATTTGATCTCCTCCATTTGCCGCAATAAATGGCGAGCTTCGACCATAAAAAGCTCACCAGCACTGGTTAATTCCACTTTTCGCGGTAAACGACGAAATAAAATCACCCCCAACTCCGTTTCGACTTGACGAACCCCATAGCTGATCGCCGAGGGAACTTTATGCAAGACCTCTGCTGCCGCAGTAAAACTGCCTAATCTGGCAACGGTATCAAGCATTTCCAGAGATGATTTAGAGAACATAGCCAACCCACCAATCAATTTTTTTGAACGATAACCAATAAATTTCGCGTTTCATTTAATACAAAATAATCAATACAATAAATAACCATAGAGAACATAGCTATCAATAGCAAACAACAAGAAAAAATGAATTAATTTTTTTGATAGGAATAAAAATGAAAGTCTCACCTTTACAACTGTTTTACTTATCAGCGCTATCGATGCTCGGCTTTATTGCTACCGATATGTATTTACCTGCCTTTAAAATCATGGAACATGATTTTGCGACAGGTCCAGAGCAGATCGCGCTGTCTTTGACGGTATTTTTAATGGGGATGGCGATAGGCCAACTTTTATGGGGCTTAGCCTCCGATAAGTTTGGACATCGTAATACCTTAATTGTCGGACTGGTGATTTTTACCATTGCTTCTTGCGGCTTAGCTTATAGCGAAGAAGTATGGCAATTGCTGAGTTTACGTTTTGTCCAAGCGATTGGGGTTTGTGCACCAGCGGTTATTTGGCAAGCGATGGTGATTAAGCGTTACCCGAGTCAAGTTAGCCAACAACTTTTTGCAACGATAATGCCACTAGTCGCATTATCCCCTGCGCTGGCACCACAATTGGGAGTGCTGCTCGCCAATACCTTCGGCTGGCATAGTATTTTCTTTACGCTCACTCTGATGGGGGTTGCTCTGGTTATCTGTACGGGTTTACAAGACAACGTCAAAGGTGATCCGAAAACAACATCGATTGCCGAAGATATCAAATATCTTTTCCAAAGTCGGGCTTATATCGGTAATGTGATGATGTTTGCTTGTGCTTCTGCGGCTTTTTTTGCCTATCTAACCGGAATGCCAGAAATCATGGCACAGCTAGGTTATGAAGCCAAAGACATTGGGATGAGCTTTATCCCACAAACCATCGCGTTCATGGTTGGGGGTTATATTGGTAAAAAATCGGTCAACAAATATGGGGATGAGAAAGTCCTTAAGCAACTACTCGCCCTATTTACCTTATCATCGGTACTGATATTTGTTGCATCGCAGTGGACACTCACCTCTATTTGGCCAATCTTAGCGCCTTTCTGTTTGATCGCTGTAGCGAATGGTGCACTTTACCCAATAGTGGTTAATCGTGCACTATCGAGCGCAAAACATAGCCCAGCCACTGCCGCGGGTATGCAAAATAGCCTGCAAATTTGTGCCGCAAGTTTAGCTAGCGCTTTAGTCGCTACATTAGCAAGTCAAGCTCAAGTGGTTACTGGCGTCGCAATTATTATTTGTATGTTTGGTCTTTGGGTCGGATACATCATTGCTAACCGACACTTAAGCCAACAGTTTACCACACCGGATAACTCTCGCGTTGTGCGCGATAAATAGCGACGTAAACGAAGTGCAAAAACACCATCGCCCGCATGATGCGGGCGATGGTGTTTAGAACACGGTTTATTTTTTCACAGGCCGTGACCACCCAGAAATTTTCTTTTCTTTAGCGCGAGTAATCACTAACTCACCAGCGGCCACAGGCTTAGTCAGCGTGGTTCCCGCACCAACCGTTGCTCCATCCGCTATCGTAACCGGTGCAATCAATTGGCTATCTGAACCGATAAATACGTCATTGCCAATAATCGTTTTATGTTTATTAGCCCCATCGTAATTACAAGTAATTACTCCTGCCCCAATATTAACCCGCTGCCCAACCTCGGCATCCCCTAGGTAAGTAAGATGATTGGCCTTTGAGCCTTCACCCAAGCGAGCATTTTTCATCTCGACAAAGTTACCGACATGGGCATCATCACGCAGTTCAGCGCCGGGGCGTAAACGGCTGAATGGACCGACGGTACAATCTTCACCGACCGTTGCACCTTCAATAATGCTATAGGGACGAATTACTGTATTATCATCAATCTCACAATCAATAAGGATTGAACCGGCACCAATCACAACGTTATTGCCTATCGATACCTGACCTTCGATCACGACATTAACGTCAATTTCGACATCAACCCCACATTGCAACTCACCGCGCAGATCAAATCGTGCAGGATCGCGCAACATCACGCCTTGCTCAAGCAACTTATTAGCTTGGCGAGCTTGGAAAGCACGCTCTAAACGAGCAAGTTGAATGCGATCATTGACACCTTCCACTTCAATTGAACTGACTGGATGTACCGCTTCAACCGCCCGCCCTTCATCATGAGCAGCGGCAATCACATCCGTTAAATAATACTCACCCTGAGCGTTATTCTTATTAAGCCCTTTTAACCAGCGTTTTAAATCTCCACCCGTGGCAACCATAACACCCGTGTTGATCTCTTTAATTTGTTTTTGCTCTTCACTGGCATCTTTCTGCTCAACAATCGCCACCACTGGGCCGTTCTTACGGACAATACGTCCATAGCCCGTTGGGTTATCGAGAACCACCGTCAACAGCGCAATACCACCTGTTGGTTGAGCTTCAAGTAAACTTTCTATGGTCTGCTCAGAGATCAATGGAACATCACCATACAAAACCAAGATTTTTTCATCGTCTCTAAACTGATCCGACGCCTGATCCACCGCGTGTCCAGTGCCGAGTTGCTCTGCTTGCAAAACCCAGTTAACGGGCTCCTCGGCCAGAACGTGTTGCATTTGCTCTCCACCATGCCCATACACCAAATGGATATTATGTGCTCCAAGATTATGGCAGGTGCTAATCACATGTTTGACCATGGGCTTTCCTGCCAAAGTGTGCAGCACTTTAGGAATATGGGAGTGCATACGGGTGCCTTTGCCTGCGGCAAGGATCACAGCGCTAAATTTCATCGGATACCTATGACGTTATATAAAATATGGCTCGCATTTTAGCGGGTAACACGAGACGTGTTAATTTTCTAGTGCAAGTTTTTGATAAAAAACCAACAAAAAGGCGACCAGAAGGTCGCCTTTTATGATTACGTACTGAAAAGAGATCAGCGACGCTTTCTTATTAGATCAATGACTCGTAACTGAGCAATCGCTTTAGCCAGTTCACTCGATGCCTGCGCAAAGTTCACATCACCATGATTGTCATTTAGCAACTCTTCTGCTGAGCGTTTCGCTTCAGCCGCTTTTGCTTCATCAAGCTCTTCAGCACGAATCGCAGTATCTGCTAAAATCGTTACATCATTCGGTTGAACTTCGAGTATGCCACCAGAAAGGTAAATAATTTCTTCTTTACCTTTTATGGTTACAATACGCACCATCCCCGGTCTGATGTAAGTCAGTAAAGGGACGTGTCCTGCTAAAACGCCTAAATCTCCGCTTTCACCCGAGACTTGAATAGACCGCGCCCAACCGGAAAAAATCCGCTTTTCAGCACTGACTACATCTAAGTTAAAGGTTACTGATGCTGTCATAAAGCCTCCTTGGAGATTTGAGCGTTATAGCTTCTTGGCATTCTCAAGTGCATCGTCAATCGTACCGCAGTACATGAACGCTTGCTCTGGAATGTCATCATAATCGCCAGCTAATAAACCTTTAAAGCCACGCAACGTCTCTTTCAGCGATACGTAAACACCTGGGTCACCAGTAAAGACTTCCGCTACGTGATAAGGCTGAGTTAAGAAACGCTCAATCTTACGCGCGCGAGCAACCACTTGCTTATCAGATTCAGACAACTCGTCCATACCCAAAATAGCAATGATATCTTTAAGTTCTTTATAGCGCTGTAGCGTTGACTGAACACCACGAGCGACATCGTAATGCTCTTGGCCAACCACCAATGGATCCAACTGACGAGACGTTGAATCAAGCGGGTCAATCGCAGGGTAAAGACCCATTGCCGCGATGTTACGGTTAAGTACTACCGTTGCATCCAAGTGAGCAAACGTCGTCGCTGGTGACGGGTCAGTTAAGTCATCCGCAGGTACATAAACCGCTTGTACTGAAGTGATAGAACCCGTCTTCGTTGACGTGATACGCTCTTGCAGTACACCCATCTCTTCAGCAAGCGTTGGTTGATAACCTACCGCAGAAGGCATACGACCAAGCAGTGCCGACACTTCTGTTCCCGCCAGGGTATAACGATAAATGTTATCGATAAACAGCAATACGTCACGACCTTCATCACGGAATTTCTCCGCCATGGTCAAGCCAGTCAAAGCAACACGTAGACGGTTACCTGGTGGCTCGTTCATCTGGCCATAAACCATCGCTACTTTTGATTCTTCTGGCTTTTCGATGTTAACAACACCCGCTTCCTGCATTTCGTGGTAGAAGTCGTTACCCTCACGAGTACGCTCTCCCACCCCAGCAAATACAGAAAGACCTGAGTGTTGTAGTGCGATGTTATTGATAAGCTCCATCATGTTAACGGTCTTACCTACACCAGCACCACCAAAGAGACCGATTTTACCGCCTTTAGCAAACGGACAAATCAAATCAATTACTTTTACACCAGTTTCAAGTAGCTCTGTCGAGTTAGATTGCTCTTCATAACTTGGCGCTAAACGGTGAATAGAGTAAGTCTCTTCTGCACCAATTTCTCCGCGCTCGTCAATCGCATCACCGAGTACGTTCATGATACGACCAAGGGTTTTAACCCCTACTGGTACTGATATTGGACCGCCAGTATTTTCAACTGTCATTCCACGACGTAAACCATCTGAGCTGCCCATTACAATACAGCGAATGATACCACCGCCTAACTGTTGTTGAACCTCAAGAACAAGACGCTCTTTTGAGTCTTGAACGTTAAGTGCATCATAAACGCTAGGCACTGAGCTCTGTGGAAACTCTACGTCGACTACCGCACCGATGATCTGTACGATCTTACCTGTAGCCATCGTTAATCCTCTAGTCTGTTAATTACCTTTGTTAAACCGCTGCTGCGCCGCTAACAATCTCTGACAATTCTTGGGTGATGGCTGCTTGGCGAGCCTTGTTATACACCAGTTGTAAATCATCAATCAGATTACCTGCGTTATCCGATGCTGCTCTCATCGCAACCATTCGGGCAGACATTTCACACGCCAAGTTTTCCACTACAGATTGATATACTTGTGATTCTACATGTCGAGTCATCAAGGTATTCAGTAGTTTGTTCTGATCAGACTCAAACATGTAACTCCAAGCATGCTTGCGATCTAAATCATCTTCTTGTGCTTTTGGCAAAGGTAATAATTGTTCTGTCTTTGGCTGTTGAGTCATCGAGTTAACAAACTCGTTGTACACAAGAAACAAACGATCGATTTCACCTTCTTTGTACTTGGTCAACATAACACTGATAGTACCGATCAAATCATCTAATTGTGGCTCATCACCAATACCGGTTTTCTGAGCGACAATTTTTGCCCCTATGCCTCGGAAATAAGAACTACCTTTACTTCCAATCATCGCGATTTCAATCGCACTGCCACGGCTAGAATATTCATTCATATGCGCGATAGCTTTTTTAAACATATTAATGTTTAAACCACCACACAAACCGCGATCGGTGGATACGACGATATACCCAACACGTTTAGCTTCACGTTCCTCTAAGTAAGGATGTTTAAACTCCAAAGTACCGTTTGCTAAATGACCAATGACTTTACGAATTGTTTTTGAATATGGACGAGGCCCTTCCATCGCATCTTGAGTTCGACGCATTTTAGAAGCCGCAACCATTTCCATTGCTTTAGTAATTTTTTGAGTGCTTTTGACACTCCCAATCTTACTGCGAATCTCTTTTGTATTGGCCATCGTTACTCTCCGTTAATTACAATGTGGCTTGTAATTACCAAGTCTGAGTTGCTTTAAAATCTTCCACTAACTTTTTCAACTTAGCTTCAATTTCATCGTTGTAAGCACCCGTCTTGTCAATTTCCGTTTTTAAATCGGCATATTGAGAATGAGCATACGACAGTAGTGCCGATTCAAAATCCAACACTTTATTCAATTCGACATCGCTTAAGTAACCGCGCTCAGCAGCAAAAATAACCAACGCCTGATCAAAAACTGACATTGGTGCATATTGCTTTTGCTTCATCAATTCAGTCACTTTTTGACCATGGTTCAGCTGACGTTTCGTCGCCTCATCCAGATCAGAAGCAAACTGAGCAAATGCTGCAAGTTCGCGATAAGCCGCCAGAGCAGTACGGATACCACCAGAGAGCTTTTTGATGATTTTTGTCTGTGCAGCACCACCTACCCGAGAAACAGAGATACCTGGATCAACCGCAGGACGAACCCCAGCATTAAATAACTCAGTTTGTAGGAAGATCTGACCATCGGTAATCGAAATCACGTTGGTTGGTACGAAAGCAGAAACGTCACCGGCTTGGGTTTCAATGATCGGTAATGCCGTTAAAGAACCGGTTTTACCTTTCACTTCACCGTTAGTGAAACGTTCTACATACACTTCACTCACACGAGCCGCACGCTCTAAGAGACGAGAGTGGAGGTAAAAAACGTCACCAGGGAAAGCTTCACGACCCGGTGGACGACGCAACAATAGCGAGATTTGACGATACGCCACCGCTTGCTTTGATAAATCATCATAAACAATCAGTGCATCTTCACCACGGTCACGGAAGTATTCACCCATGGCACAGCCAGAATAAGGCGCTAGATATTGTAGTGCTGCTGATTCAGAAGCAGAAGCAACCACAACGATGGTGTTTTTCAATGCACCATGCTCTTCCAGTTTACGTACAACGTTAGCAATGGTTGACGCTTTTTGGCCAATCGCTACGTAGATAGAATAGATACCTGAATCTTTCTGGTTAATGATCGCATCAATCGCCAAAGCGGTTTTACCCGTCTGACGGTCACCGATAATCAGCTCACGCTGACCTCGACCGATAGGAATCATCGCATCAACAGATTTATAACCCGTTTGTACAGGCTGATCGACCGATTTACGATCAATAACCCCAGGGGCAATCACTTCTACTGGAGAAGTTAATTTTGCGTCAATCGGACCTTTACCATCAATTGGCACACCTAATGTGTTCACCACTCGACCCAAAAGCTCAGGGCCCACTGGGACTTCAAGAATACGCCCAGTACTGGTCACTTTCATACCCTCACTGAGATCAGTGTAAGGGCCCATGACAACAGCACCTACCGAATCACGTTCGAGGTTAAGTGCGAGAGCAAAATTGCCGCCCGGCAGTTCAATCATTTCACCTTGCATCACGTCCGCTAGGCCGTGAATACGGATGATACCATCGCTTACTGATACGATAGTACCTTCATTACGAGCATCAGAAATAACGTTGAAACCTTCAATTCGCTTTCTGATGATTTCGCTGATTTCCGTGGAATTAAGTTGCATTGCTCCAATTCCCCTAATTAAGACTTCATCACGTCTTTCAGACGATTAATACGACCCAGTAACGAGCTATCAAGGATATTATCCTCTACTCGAATAACGGCTCCGCCAATAAGATTGCTGTCAATTTGGCAATTCAGCTTTACTTTACAGTCATAGCGTTTTTCTAAGTTACTGGTTAAAGTTTCAACCTGTTCATCGCTTAACTGATAAGAGCTCACTACCTCAACTTCCTTAGTACCAGAAGATTCAGTAGCTAACTTTTGAAACTGCTGACATATATCACCGAGCGCCGCTATGCGACGATTTTCCATCAACACCAATAAAAAATTCAGCATGGGTTGATCAAACTGCTCACCCGCTACATCAGCATACACCTGCAACAATTGTTGTGATTGTAAACTAAAAGCGGCCGATGATAATTCAGGCACCAACGACATTGTTTTTGCCAATTTAAGCATAGCTGACCACTGTTCAACCATACTGTGTTCACTGGCGTAACTGAATGCAGCCTTAGCGTATGGACGAGCAATCGTTGTCAAATCCGACATACAAATGCACTCCTTTATAGCTTCGCAGAAATACTATCAAGTATGTCTTGGTTAGCTGCCTTATCGACAGTTCGTTGAACAATCTTCTCAGCAGCAAGTAAAGCAAGAGTAGACACTTCTTTTTGCAGCTCATTACGAGCACGCAAAATTTGCGCTTCTAGTTCTGCTTGGCCTTGAGCCAAGATATGCTCACGCTCGTGCGCTGCCTCTTGACGAGCTTCGTCTAAAATTTGAGCTTTGCGTTTATTTGCCTGCTCAATAATGACTAGCGCTTCTTTTTTAGCAATTTTAAGCTGGTCTGCAGCATTGCTTTTAGCCAGATTAAGGGCTTTATCAGCACGCTCAGCAGAAGCTAAACCGTCAGCGATCGTTTTCTGACGCTCTTCTATGGCACTCATCAAAGGAGGCCATACATACTTCATGCAGAACCAAACAAAGAGTAAAAACGCTATAGTTTGGCCCAACAGAGTTGCATTGATATTCACACTAACTCTCCTTTATTTTGCTTCTGTTTACCCAATCATCTGTGCGTTTGGGTGACACAAAAAGGACTAGTTATGCAAACAACATGTACATAGAGATACCAACACCAATCATAGGTACCGCATCAAGCAGACCAGCAATAATAAACATGTTAGTTTGTAGTACAGGGGCCATCTCTGGTTGACGAGCAACCGATTCAAGGAATTTACCACCGAGGATAGCAAAACCAATACCGGTAGCTAAAGCACACATGCCTAGTAGTAGAGCAACAACGAAATAAGTTTCCATAATAAAAGTCTCCAGTTTTCTTGGGTTGTTTAAATTAAGAGTTTAATGAGAGTCATTACTTGCCATGCTGAGATAAACTATCGTCAACATCATAAAAATAAAGGCTTGCAGAGTAATAACCAAAATATGGAAGATGGCCCAAATGACATGCGCGACAACGCCTAAGCCACCAAGTACGAAACCAGCACCGTAAGTGATTGCGATCAAAACAAAGATCAGCTCACCTGCGTACATGTTACCGTACAGACGTAGCGAAAGGGATACCGGTTTTGCCAAAAAAGACACCGTCTCAAGAACTAAGTTGAAAGGAATCAACGCCCAATGGTTAATTGGATGTAGGGTAAATGCCTTAACAAACCCCTTAAATCCTTGGTATTTGATGTAGTAAGCAATTACCAATATCATGACCCCAATAGCCATCGCCAAGGTGATATTCAAGTTAACCGTAGGGAGAACTTTAAAATAATCAACACCTGCCAATGTCATTGCTGTAGGGACATAATCCACTGGTATTAAATCCATCAAATTCATCAGGAATATCCAGACGAAAATGGTTAATGCCAATGGTGCGACCAACTTATCCTTGCCATGAAAAGTTCCTTTGACTAAGCCGTCAACTTGCTCAATGAGCATTTCAACAAAGCATTGCCATTTACCAGGAACTCCCGTGGTTGCATTTTTCCCAACACGATAAAACAACCACAAAAACAGCACGCCTAGACCCACTGAAACCAATAATGCATCCCAGTTTAACGTCCAAAACCCAGCATCCGCACAGCCATAGTTTGTGGTGATGTTGCCATCAACCAAACAAACTTGAGCGCTTGTGAGGTGGTGCTGAATATATTCCTTCGGAGTATCAGCCATGGTGGTTCCCATTTTTTGCGGTAAGTAGTAAAGGTGCAAACCAGAAGACCAATATTGTCAGTTTATAACCTGACATCATAGCACCAGGGTGATGCACATCAGTGAGATTAAAAATCAGCACAAACATGATTACGGTTAACACCAGCTTTAAAGCCCACCCCATCATAATAAACCCGAGCATAACCGTACCGTCAGCATCTGGTTTTGGGAGAAAGGCAAACAGTGTATAGACATAGTTACCGATGAGGGCAATCGCTCCACCTTTTAAGATAAAACGCGCTTCATCGGGTCCCCAGTACATATACGTCACGCCCCCGATCAGCAACAAAAAAACCAGCTGAAGGTGAACAACTCGAAATGCCGCCTTAGCTTGCTGACTCTGTGTTGCTATAAACATCAAAAGCACCTGTTTTCTGTATTATTCGCCAAGTTACAGTACGTTAATAAAACATTGCAACTCGGTGAAAAAAGCTTCGAAATTATATATAGGTATCGTAAAAACTCAACTGAAAGCGGGTGAGCCAAGCCGCAGAAAATATATTCTATGACCGATTTTTATGATGCAATCGTATCTAATTGTTTCAATAGCTCGATCAATTGTTCTTGATTTGTAAAATCAATGGTTAAACGTCCTTTGCCATTGACTTGTAACTTTACCGCCATCTTTTTTTGTAATCGCTCAGCCAGTGCAGATAACTGCTGCTCAACCTCCGTAGCCAAGACTGGTGAAACAGGAGCCGCAGGAGCCTCACTAGACCAACGTTTAACTAAAGATTCAGCCTGACGTACCGTTAGTTGCTTGTCGACCATTACTTGTGCACAAGGCTGCTGTTGATCTACAGGTAAAACCAGTAGGCTACGAGCATGACCCATTTCCAGTTGTTTACTTTCAACGAGACGCTTAACGGCATCATCCAACTGATTTAAACGCAGTAAGTTACTTACTGTGGTGCGCGATTTGCCGATCACATCCGCCACTTGCTGATGGGTTAACTTAAATTCATCTTGTAATCGTTCTAGTGCCTGAGCTTCTTCGATCGCATTCAGATCTTCACGCTGGATATTTTCGATCAACGCCATCGCGATCGCGGCACGATCATCGACCCGCTTGATCAAGCAAGGCACTTGTTTTAAACCCGCCTGCTTAGCGGCACGCCAACGGCGCTCACCCGCGATGATCTCAAAACCACCAAACTCAAGCGGCCTAACCACGATGGGTTGAATAATACCTTGTGACTGAATAGAAAGAGCAAGCTCTTCCAGTGCTTCTGATGACATATCCTTACGAGGCTGATAAATGCCTGGTTTCAGGCTAGTAATCGATAACTCGATTAACTCACCATCGGTTGACATCGCTTGGCTGTGTGAAGCGGTTTGTTGCTTTTCCCTCGCCATAGAGCTGGTTGCCAGTAAAGCATCTAAGCCTTTTCCTAAACCACGTTTCGACATCTCAGAGCGTTCCTTTTCGGTATTATGCAGGGATTTCTTCGCGACGCAGCATTTCGCCCGCTAAAGCGAGGTAAGCTTTAGAACCCGCGGAATGCTTATCATAATACATGGCTGGTTTACCATGACTTGGGGCTTCAGCGAGCCGAACGTTACGTGGAATAACCGTGCGATACACTTTATTGCCAAAATGTTTTTTCAGCTGATCAGACACTTCATTTGCGAGTCGATTGCGTGGATCATACATGGTTCGTAATAATCCTTCGATCTTTAGATTCTCATTGACGACGGCGGCAAGTTTACTGATGGTGTCCATCAAAGCCGTTAACCCTTCTAACGCAAAATACTCACACTGCATGGGCACCAACACCGAATCGGCGGCAGCCATCGCATTGATTGTAAGTAGGTTTAAAGAAGGGGGGCAATCAATAAAGATGAAATCATAGTTATCGCGAACTAATGCCAACGCATTTTTCAAACGTACTTCTCGAGCAAACACTTCCATCAGCTTAATTTCGGCCGCGGTGACATCGCCATTCGCGGCAATCAAATCATAGTAACCCGACGTTTTTCTACACACCACTTGTTCAAATGGTGCTTCTTCGACAAGTAATTCATAAGCGGTGGCATCGACTTGGTATTTATCCACGCCACTGGCCATCGTTGCGTTGCCTTGCGGGTCAAGATCAACCACCAAAACTTTACGTTTTGTGGCCGCCATTGAAGCCGCTAAATTAATGCACGTTGTTGTTTTACCTACGCCACCTTTCTGGTTGGCGATCGCTACGATTTTGCCCACGGTATGCCTCGCTATTATCCCTTGCGCGATAAGATTACAAGATGACGCTCACCTTCCAACTCCGGAACTTTCAAAGCTTTGATGTCGATCACACTGCACCATTCAGGAAGAGAGTTTAGCTCTTCTTGCGGACGTTGCCCCTTTAAGGCTAAAAACACCCCCTGTTTAGCACAAGGTAAGTGATGACACCACTCTACCATATCTAACATGGAAGCAAAGGCACGACTGAGTACGCCATCAAAACCGTGCTCTGGCTTAAACTCTTCTACTCGACTTTGCAGTGCGGTGACATTATCGATTCTCAGCTCATGCAAAACTTGCTTAATAAATCGGATCCGCTTGCCTAAGCTATCGAGTAACACAAACTGTCTATCTGGGTTCATGATCGCCAAAGGAATCCCCGGCAATCCAGGCCCCGTACCTACATCAATAAAGCGTTGCCCCTGTAAATAGGGGCTGACCACAATACTATCGAGAATATGCTTAACCAACATTTCCTGTGGATCGCGTACAGAAGTTAGATTATACGCTTTATTCCACTTATTGAGTAACTCTACGTAACCGACCAGTTGCTCACGCTGCTGATCGGAAACGACCAAATCCGTTTGTGCAATCAATGCATCGAGTTTACTTCGTAATGGGTTCATTACGCAGCCTCTCCTTTTTTCAAGAGACCTTGCTTTTTCAGGTGTACTAATAAAATCGAGATAGCGGCAGGAGTTATCCCTGATATACGCGATGCAATCCCTAATGTTTCTGGCTTCGCCGCGTTTAATTTAAGTACAACTTCATTCGATAAGCCTTTGACTTGCTTATAATCTAAATCTGCTGGCAATTTGGTATGCTCATAGCGCAATGATTTTTCTATTTCATCTCGCTGACGCTGAATATAACCTTCGTATTTAACTTGAATCTCAACTTGTTCCGCCGCTTCACTATCTTCAATCGCTGGAGAAAACGTCGCGATAGACGTCACCTGTTGATAGCTCATTTCTGGACGACGCAACAAATCTTCCCCATTGGCTTCTCGCGAAATAGGGGTTTTCAATAATGCGTTCAACGCCTCAGCATCTGTAGACGTTGGATTAATCCAGGTTTCTTTTAAACGCTGGCGTTCTTGCTGCATATGCTCGACTTTTTGATTAAAACGAGCCCAACGTTGTTCACAAACTAAACCCAGTTGATAAGCTTTTTCTGTGAGACGGAGATCGGCGTTATCTTCGCGCAGCAACAAACGGTATTCAGCGCGAGAAGTGAACATACGATAAGGTTCTTTGGTGCCCATGGTTGAAAGATCATCGATCAATACGCCCATATAAGCTTGATCGCGGCGCGGGCTCCAACCTTCTTTATCTTGGCTATACAAGCTGGCATTCAAACCTGCCATCAAGCCTTGAGCGGCCGCTTCTTCATAGCCGGTGGTACCATTGATTTGCCCAGCAAAGAACAAGCCGTTAATAAACTTGGTCTCGTAAGTCTGTTTTAGATCTCTTGGGTCAAAGAAGTCATATTCAATCGCATAACCAGGTCGAACAATATGCGCATTTTCGAAGCCCTGCATCGAGCGCACAATTTGTACTTGGACATCAAACGGCAAACTGGTCGAGATACCATTAGGGTAAAGCTCGGTTGTTGTTAGTCCTTCAGGCTCAATAAAAATTTGGTGGCTGTTCTTATCTGCAAAGCGCATCACTTTATCTTCAATGGATGGGCAATAACGCGGACCAATCCCTTCGATAACTCCGGCATACATCGGGCTACGATCCAAGTTATTACGAATCACATCATGGGTTTTTTCATTGGTGTGGGTAATAAAACAAGGAATTTGACGTGGATGTTGCTCACGCTTGCCCATGAATGAAAAAACTGGCGTTGGATTATCGCCGTGTTGTGCTTCTAGCTGGGAGAAATCAACACTACGTGCATCAATTCGTGGCGGAGTACCCGTTTTTAAACGATCGACACGGAATGGCAGTTCACGTAAACGATGAGCCAAAGCGATCGAAGGAGGATCCCCAGCTCGACCGCCTGAAAAGTTTTCTAATCCTATGTGGATCTTGCCACCAAGGAAAGTCCCTACCGTCAATACCACCGATTTAGCGTGAAACTTAAGGCCCATTTGCGTGACAACACCACGCACATGATCTTGTTCAACGATCAAGTCGTCGGCTGCTTGCTGAAACAGGGTTAAATTCGGCGTATTTTCTAATGCATGACGAACATAAGCTTTATAAAGCGCACGATCTGCCTGAGCTCGAGTCGCACGAACCGCTGGACCTTTAGAAGCATTTAAAGTTCTAAATTGAATACCTGCATGGTCAATGGCTTGTGCCATTAAACCACCCATCGCATCCACTTCTTTGACTAAATGGCCTTTACCAATTCCGCCGATCGCGGGATTGCAGGACATCTGGCCTAAAGTATCGATATTATGAGTCAGAAGTAACGTACGCTGTCCTGTACGAGCGGCTGCGAGTGCGGCTTCCGTTCCTGCGTGACCGCCACCAACCACAATGACGTCAAATGTTTCGTGATAAAGCATGAACGACCTCAGGTATTTATTGAGATAGGGATAAACAAAAGAGACGTATTCTACCTTCTTTCCTAAGCAGAGAAAATCGCTTTTCGAGTTTTTTACTTCACGCGTTATTTAATAATATAAAGAAAGATCTATAGAGAGATCTTTTATTAGAT
>NZ_WXWK01000008.1:0-38282 GCF_009904835.1 Vibrio sp. V33_P6A3T137
ATAGCCTTTATCGTGCTTAACGGTGAAATGCGACACTAGCTCAGTTGGTAGAGCGCAACCTTGCCAAGGTTGAGGTCACGAGTTCGAACCTCGTGTGTCGCTCCAGATTTGCTTTTATTGCTGATGGCGATAAAACAATAAAGTTACAAAGCCTACATCGTGCTTAACGATGAGCAATACGGACGCGGGGTGGAGCAGCCTGGTAGCTCGTCGGGCTCATAACCCGAAGGTCGTCGGTTCAAATCCGGCCCCCGCAACCAAACAGATAGCCTTTATCGTGCTTAACGGTGAAATGCGACACTAGCTCAGTTGGTAGAGCGCAACCTTGCCAAGGTTGAGGTCACGAGTTCGAACCTCGTGTGTCGCTCCAGATTCAAGCTTTCATTGCGCTTAGTAATGAGATGCGACATTCGCTCAGTTAATAGAGCGCAACCTTTCCAAGGTTGAGGTCACGCCTTTTTGTTTAAAGAAAGTGAACCTCGTGTGTCGCTCCAGTTTCAAGCCTACATCGTGCTTAACGATGAGCAATACGGACGCGGGGTGGAGCAGCCTGGTAGCTCGTCGGGCTCATAACCCGAAGGTCGTCGGTTCAAATCCGGCCCCCGCAACCAATTTAAAAACAAAAGACTACGCTGTTGCGTGGTTTTTTCTGTCTATTCTGAAAAATTGACACCATGTCAATGCTCTTTATCATGCTGTGAAGCATAACCCCATCAAAAAAAACATCTTATTTTCTGCCAAGAAAGTTTGGCCAGAAATCGTATTAGATACATGACTAAAAACGGAGTCTACCGCTGATGTAGTCAGGCTTTGTTTTATCCATGCACAGAGTTATCCACATTTTAAATTTGTGGATAAGTTGGTGCATAACGTGTTTTTAGCTTGAAGATAGAGGCTTGTTCAGACGATCTTTTTGCCGATGGGGAATAATATCAGAGTGATAATTTTTTATTAAGTTAATGATTTTAAATGGTATTTTGATTTATTCTCTGTGGTGTAAGAGCCGCGTGAACGATCATTAACTGTATTTTCTTTGATCCTTATCATTTCCTGCTAATGTGATTAACTTTTTTGAAGTTTAGCAAACGCTGTCTCATTTAATATTTTTCCACACCTAAGAATTTGCGAAGTGAATCAAAGAATGTACATCAATGATGTTGGGTTATTTCATGCTCACGCATCTCTCGGCAAGCCTTTTTCAATAATTCTAATTAGCCTTTGCTGTTTATTCGTAATGCTAGCCAACTGCTCTCTCTGTTGTGTTAATGCCCATTCAATATGCTCATCTAATAGTTCACTTTCTCCAGTTTTTTGCTCTAAGGCATCGATGATTCTTTGTGAATAGGGCGCATTACCCATTGCAATAATCAAATTGCGTTGCCATTGTTGATGACCTATACGGCGTATGGCAGAACCTTGCATATGGTGTAAAAAGGTTTTCTCATCCCATGAAAATAAAGCAACAAGATCGGCATTATTCAACACATCTCGTCGATGGAAGTCGTCTTCTTGGGTAAGATCAGCAAAACGGTTCCAAGGGCAGACGAGTTGGCAGTCATCACAACCATAGATACGATTACCGATTGCCGTTCGAAATTCTTCTGGGATCACCCCTGAATACTCAATCGTTAAATAAGAGATACAGCGCCGTGCATCGACAACCCCTTCTTCGACAATCGCACCAGTCGGGCATGAGGTCATACATGCTCGACACTGTCCACATTGATTCTCTGAAGGTGTATCGACTGGCAGAGGAATATCAACAAGCAGTTCGCCTAAAAAGAACCATGATCCTGCCTCTTTATCGAGAATTAAAGAATGTTTTCCCGTCCAGCCAAGCCCAGCTTTTTGTGCCAGAGGCCTTTCTAAAATAGGTGCGGAATCAACAAAAGGACGATAACCCAACTGACCGACTTCTTGTTCGATTTTATCAGCTAATTTTTTGAGTTGATTACGAACCAATTTATGGTAATCGCGTCCAAGTGCATAGCGACTAATATAACCTTGGGTTGGATCTGATAAATTCGCGGCAAATTGCGCTTGTGGTGGAAGGTAGTTGATGCGGACACTGATCACTCGAAGTGTACCGGGTAACAGTTCTGCTGGGCGAGCACGTAACATACCATGGCGAGCCATCCACTCCATCTCACCGTGATACCCTGCATCTAACCATGCTTGTAAAGCTGCTTCATGTTGACTTAAATCGACGTCGCAGATCCCTGCTTTGTCAAAGCCGAGTTCTTTTGCCCATTGTTTGATTTGTTCGGCTAGTGAATGAAGGTCCATTATCAGTATTGGTCATGGTCATTGGGCGGCGGATCTTAACGGATCTCATTCGATTGATCCAGCCAGTGAGTGGCTAGTTGTATCGATATTAGATTTGATATGAAGATTTTTCTGTTTACTTACAGAACAGAGCTTGTCTCTTAAAACTAACCCAGTTTACTATTCGTTCTCTTTTTATTTTTATATAGTGCTAGCTAGACGCTTTAGAGATCCGATTCATGAGCATAAAAACCTTTACTTTAAAAGATGAACAACAGACGGTAATGCTAGGAATACGCTTAGCTCAATTATGTTCCCAGCAGACGACACTTTATCTTTACGGTGATTTAGGCGCAGGGAAAACTACCTTAAGTCGCGGTTTCATTCGAGCGTTAGGCCATGAAGGAAATGTGAAAAGCCCAACTTATACGTTAGTTGAGCCTTATCAATTAGCGGATTGGCAGGTTTATCATTTTGATCTTTACCGATTGGCGGATCCTGAAGAGCTCGAGTTTATGGGAATTCGTGACTATTTTACCGATGATGCTATTTGCTTGGTGGAGTGGCCTGAAAAAGGCCAAGGTTTATTGCCAACACCAGATTTAACAATATCGCTTCGCTATGAGGGTGAACAACGTCGAGCGAGTGTGAGCGCAAATAGCGAGTATGGATGCACCTTATTGAGTCAGTTGGAGTTATGTTGAGCATTAATTACGGTCGTTTTTTGCGTTTTTTGCGTTATTGGTGGCTATTGGTCACATTATTATCTGCTATCAGTAGCGTTCAGGCTAATGTATTAGAAGGGGTTAGAGTTTGGCCTTCACCTGATGCCACTCGCGTAGTGATCGATTTAA
The DNA here is from genome assembly GCF_009904835.1 of Vibrio sp. V33_P6A3T137. NCBI lineage: Bacteria > Pseudomonadati > Pseudomonadota > Gammaproteobacteria > Vibrionales > Vibrionaceae > Vibrio > Vibrio sp. V33_P6A3T137. Next base: position 3,120 of record NZ_WXWK01000008.1, read on the forward strand.
AGTCTGAAGCGGACTTTAGTTATTTCACGCTAAGCAGCCCAGAACGTTTGGTGGTCGATCTAAAACAGACTTCATTAGCCGCCGCTTTGCCAGTGACGGTCTCTGATAGTGCGATATTGAAACGGATTCGCGCGAGTACACCACCAGAAAAAACAACTTTTCGTTTAGTACTTGAATTAGCCAATAAGTCGACGCCCAATATTTTTAAATTACCTCCCACACCAGGTGGGCAATATGGTCATCGTTTGGTGATTGATTTACCTCATTCACCCGCTCCTGCAGCGGCGACGTCGAGTACGCCCGCTCGTTCGCCCAATGTAGTGAGCCGCGATGCGTCTCAGTTAGTCGGTACTGCAGATATTATTATTGCTATCGATGCGGGACATGGTGGTGAAGATCCCGGTTCTATTGGCCCAACTCGTAAATTTGAAAAAGATGCCACATTAAGCGTTTCTAAAAAATTGGCGGATCAAATTAATGCGGTTCCGGGTATGAAAGCCGTATTAACACGAACCGGTGACTATTACGTAAGCTTGAATAATCGGACTGAAATTGCTCGTCGTAATCGTGCTCATCTATTGGTTTCAGTTCATGCTGACGCTTTTCATACTCCACAGCCAAGAGGGGCTTCAGTTTTTGTGCTTAATACTCGGCGGGCCAACACTGAAATTGCGCGTTGGGTTGAAAATCATGAGCAGCAATCGGAGTTACTCGGAGGGGCCGGTGAAGTTTTGGCGCGGACGAATAACGACCGTAATGTCAGTCAAACATTATTAGATTTACAGTTTAGCCATTCGCAAAAAGAAGGCCATAAAGTGGCGACCAATCTTTTACAAGAGCTAGGCAAAGTCGCTCACTTACATAAAGCGGAGCCTGTGAATGCCAGTCTGGCGGTATTGAAGTCGCCCGATATTCCATCAGTATTAGTAGAGATTGGTTTTATCTCTAACCCTATCGAAGAGCGATTGATTTTTCAACGTAGCCATCAAGATAAGCTCGCACGAGCGATGGGCAAAGCGTTAGTGCAATACTTTGAGGAAAATCCTCCAGAAGGAACCTTGTTTGCTAACCGAGGTAAAACTCAGCAACATCAAGTACAACGAGGTGAGTCGTTATCTGTGATTGCCCAAAAATATGGAGCGACCGTTTCCGGGATCATGCAAGCGAATAAATTAAAAGATTCTCGCTTAACGGTGGGTCAGCGATTAACTATTCCCGGAGGAGAACGTGGTCCTATTCCGGTACCGGTGGTCAATAATCCAGTGGAAACCGAAACCATTACCCATGTGGTTAAATCGGGAGAGTTTTTAGGCCGTTTAGCGGCGAATTATAAAGTCTCTATCGATGCGATACGCCGAGAAAATAACCTTAAGTCTGACACGTTATTTGTTGGTCAAAAGCTTAATATTACGGTGAGCTTAAAAGATAAACCTTTGCGTAAACACACGGTACAGAGTGGTGAGTTTCTTGGTCGGATCGCCAATCAGTACAATGTAACGGTACAGAGTATTCGTGAGGCTAATCAATTGCGATCAGATCAATTGGCGGTAGGCCAAGTACTGATCATTCCCAACCGATAAGATAGGCAGGTTATGACGATTCGTATTCTACCCGCCCGTTTAGCAAACCAAATTGCCGCGGGTGAGGTGGTGGAAAGGCCGGCTTCGGTAGTAAAAGAGCTGGTAGAAAACAGCTTGGATTCAGGGGCCACACGGATTGAAATTGATATTGAGAAAGGTGGCGCTAAGTTAATTCGAGTTCGCGATAACGGCTCTGGGATCAATAAGGATGAGCTTGGCTTAGCCTTAAGTCGACATGCGACATCGAAAATACAAACACTGGACGATCTCGAAGCGATCATCAGCCTAGGATTTCGTGGGGAAGCGTTAGCCAGTATTAGCTCGGTTTCTCGCTTAACCATCACTTCTCGTCCGGCGACTCAAGAAGAAGCATGGTCGGCGTACAGTGAAGGGCGCGATATGGCTGTCAAGCTGCAGCCTAGTGCCCATCCAGTAGGGACCACAGTTGAAGTTTTGGATCTGTTTTTCAATACACCGGCAAGACGCAAATTTTTACGTACAGAAAAAACAGAGTTTACCCATATTGATGAACTCTTAAAGCGTATTGCTTTGAGCCGTTTTGATGTCAGCTTGACGCTACGCCATAATGGAAAAATTATCCGTCAGTACCGTGCCGCGAGCAGTGAACGGCAAGAAGAAAATCGTTTGGCTGCGGTATGTGGTGCGCCTTTTGTTAAGCATATGCTGAAAATAGAGCTAGCTCATCAAGGGTTAAGATTGCATGGCTGGATAACGACGCCACAAGGCGCTCGTCAGCAAAGTGATCTGCAATATTGTTATGTAAACGGACGTATGATGCGTGACAAGCTGATCAATCATGCGATTCGACAAAGTTATGAGAGCAGTTTAAGGCCAGATCAATGTGCAACCTATGTACTGTTCATTGAACTTGATCCTCATTTGGTTGATGTCAATGTACATCCTGCGAAACATGAGGTTCGTTTTCATCAAGCTCGCTTAGTGCATGATTTTATTTATCAAGCACTAAGCGGTGCTCTTGCTGATAGTCAACATATTGAAACTCCCGAGCTTAACCAAGCCGCTTTCTCTGCTCCTGTTCCGACATATATGTCGAATGAGCGGTCAACGGAGCCTGATCAGCCAGCTCGAAATCTGAGTGATAAAGACGGTTATTCTCGTCAGTATTTAACGACAGAACGTCCATCGCAAGCGGTCATTCAAGAAGCAAAAGCCTCTCACTCATGGAATCGTCCGACGACGGCTAAGCCACGATCGTCTGCGCCAGTTATGGCTGAGCAAAGTCAAGCTTATCAGCAGTTAATGAAAGTGAGCGAAGCGCCAGTTTCAATAGAAAATCGTTTATCAACCACTGAAAAATCGTCAACGCTTTCACGGATAGTGACTAAATTAGGTAAAGCCATCGCCATCGCTGTCGTTGATGGACAATATCTGCTGATGACTACCGATCAAGGATGTGTCTTACTGGCGCTAACGAAAGCAGTTGAGTGGAGAGTTCGTGGTCAATTAAATAGTCAAGAAGAGCCATTAAAGAGTCAGCCGTTATTGGTCCCTCTGAGTGTAAAAGTGTCTAACGAGGAGATCCGTGGTTTCGAATTATACCGTGAGTTGCTCGAACGTTTAGGGATTCATCTGGTGACTCGTTCTCATCAGACGGTGATGGTGATGGGGGTTCCTCAGCCATTAAGACAGCAAAATCTACAGCTTTTGATTCCGGATCTGTTATCTTACCTTGCTTCACATGGTGCTTCAGGAGTGTTGACTTTGAATGTCGACAATATCGTCACGTGGCTTAGCCAGCGTGTCTTGATAGAAAAAAACGACTACACTTTATCAGAAGCCATTCAATTAATTGCCGAGCTTGAGCAATTATGGCCAGGTAAACTGCCATTGCATGATGGCCATTTTATTCAACCTGTCGATTTTTCGGCAACCATTGCAGCATTAAATTAATGACCAAACCACTACCATTAGCTTTATTTTTAATGGGCCCAACCGCCTCCGGTAAAACCGATTTAGCCATTCGTTTACGTCAGAAATATCCTGTCGAAATCATCAGTGTTGATTCAGCATTGATCTATAAAGGAATGGATGTTGGCACAGCAAAGCCTGATGCCAAAGAGTTGGCTTTGGCTCCCCATCGATTGATTGATATCTTAGATCCGAGTGAAGCTTACTCCGTTGCGGATTTTCGACAAGATGCGCTACGAGAAATGCAAGCCATTGTTAATGAGGGAAAAATCCCGTTACTGGTTGGTGGGACCATGCTTTATTATAAAGCCTTGTTAGATGGTTTATCGCCTTTACCTGCGGCTAATCCAGCGGTTCGTCAGCAAATCGAGTCACAAGCTCAAGAGCAAGGTTGGGCGGCTCTGCATGCCCAACTGCAACAAATTGATCCAATTTCAGCGGCAAGAATTCATCCAAATGATCCACAAAGATTGTCGAGAGCATTGGAAGTTTATAAAATTTCAGGTAAAACTCTTACTGAACTGACACAAACGAAAGGAGAATCAATCCCTTTTCGAGTTAAGCAGTTTGCCATCGCGCCCATGGATAGGGCTGAGCTCCACCGTCGAATTGAACTCCGCTTCGAGAAGATGGTCAAATCAGGTTTTGAAGAAGAAGTCAAAGCGCTCTATGATCGTAATGATCTTCATCCTGATCTACCCTCAATACGTTGTGTTGGTTATCGACAGATGTGGGATTACTTTGACGGAAATAGCACGCTTGATGAGGCTATTTATCGTGGTATTTGTGCCACCCGTCAGTTAGCCAAGCGTCAGCTCACCTGGTTACGCAGCTGGGATGAGTTAACTTGGTTGGATAGTGAGAACATTGAACGCGCGGTAGAAACTCTTGCAAATGCCATAGCATCTGATTGAGTAAGCTGTGTATAATGTGATCGCTTTTGCGTGATGTACCCTGTAAAGGAACCGTCACTTGTTGATCAATATTGTATTGATAGATCAGTGGTATAGGGTGTTTTTATCGTTTAGCTCAGATGTAAAGGCCGCACCAACTTATGTGCACCACTAGCTAAATAACTACAACAAAATACAAATAAGGAAAATAAAATGGCTAAGGGGCAATCTCTACAAGACCCATTCTTAAATGCACTACGCCGCGAGCGTATTCCTGTTTCTATCTATTTAGTAAACGGCATTAAGTTACAAGGTCAAATTGAATCGTTTGATCAATTCGTGATCTTGTTAAAAAACACCGTAAATCAGATGGTTTATAAGCATGCTATCTCTACCGTTGTACCTGCACGCCCGGTTAGCCATCACACTGGTGATCGACCTGCAGGTGAGCGTGGCACAGAGAAATCCGACGATTAATTATTTGACGTCATATTATCATTCATTAAGGAGTTGAACGCTTGTTTGACCGTTATGAAGCCGGTGAGCGAGCGGTACTTGTTCATATCAACTTTACGCAAAAGGGTGAGTGGGAAAATCTCAAAGAGTGCGAAATGCTGGTCTCTTCTGCTGGAGTATCAACTCTGCAGGTAGTGACTGGTAGCCGCCAATCTCCTCACCCTAAATATTTCGTTGGAGAGGGCAAAGCTCAAGAGATTGCTCAAGCTGTGCAATCAACTGAAGCCGACGTGGTGATTTTTAATCATTCCCTTTCCCCTGCTCAAGAGCGAAATTTAGAACAACTTTGCCAATGTCGAGTGATTGATAGAACCGGTCTTATTCTGGATATCTTTGCTCAGCGAGCTCGTACTCACGAAGGGAAGTTGCAAGTTGAATTAGCTCAGTTGCGTCATATTTCGACCCGTTTAGTTCGAGGTTGGACCCACTTAGAAAGACAAAAAGGTGGGATTGGCTTACGTGGGCCAGGAGAAACTCAGTTAGAAACTGACCGACGTTTATTGCGTGAGCGAATTAAAGCGATCCTACGCCGTTTAGAGAAAGTGGCAAAACAGCGTGAACAAGGACGCCGAGCGAGAAACCGTGCAGAAATTCCAACGATTTCACTGGTTGGTTATACCAATGCAGGTAAATCGACTCTGTTTAACCAAATTACCTCCGCTGGAGTGTACGCTGCGGATCAACTGTTCGCTACGTTAGACCCGACGCTACGAAAGATCGAACTACTGGATGTAGGGCCAGCTATTTTGGCCGATACGGTAGGGTTCATTCGTCATTTACCCCACGATTTAGTGGCGGCATTCAAAGCAACGTTACAAGAAACTCAGCAAGCTGACATTTTGTTACATGTTGTGGATGCCAGTGACGACCGCTTTCGTGAGAATATCCAAGCGGTTGATGATGTTCTACTAGAGATTGACGCACATGAAGTGCCAAGTTTACTGGTTATGAACAAAATCGATAATCTAGAAGGCCAATATCCTCGTATAGAAAGAGATGATGAAGGTGTTCCTAGAGCTGTTTGGGTATCGGCGATGGATGGGTTGGGGATGGATCAGTTGTTTACTGCGCTGACCGAACGTCTGGCCAGTAATATCGTCCAATATTGTTTACGCGTTCCTCCTGAACATCAAGGTCGAATTCGGAGCACTTTCTTCCAAATGAACTGCATTGAAAAGGAAGAGTATGATCCAGAGGGCAATCTGCTAATATCAGTTCGTATGCAACAAGTGGATTGGTCTAGACTAGAGAAAAGAGAAGAGGCAGTTTTACGTGACTTTATCGTCACTTAAAGGACTGCTAGAGTATAACGTCATATCAAATGATGGAGCTTTCTAATGGCGTGGAATGAGCCCGGAAATAACAACGGCAACAACGGCCGCGATAATGACCCTTGGGGAAATAATAATCGCGGTAACAAAGGTGGTCGTGAGCAAGGTCCGCCAGATTTAGACGAAGTGTTTAATAAACTGAGTCAGAAGCTGGGCGGAAAGTTTGGTAAAGGAGGCAATGGGCCTTCGTTTGCTGGTGGTGGAGCAATGGGTTTTGGCGTTATCGCCGTGCTTGCTGTTGCCATTTGGTTTTTCTCAGGCTTCTATACAATTGGAGAAGCCGAACGAGGCGTTGTTTTAAGACTAGGTCAATACGATCGTGTAGTTAATCCTGGTTTGAACTGGCGCCCTCGTTTTATTGATGAAGTAACGCCTGTCAATATTCAAGCGATTCGTTCGTTGAGCGCTTCTGGTATCATGTTGACCAAAGATGAAAACGTCGTCAACGTGGCGATGGATGTTCAATATCGTATCGTTGACCCATACAAGTATTTGTATCGAGTTGTTAATCCCGATGATAGTTTGCATCAAGCCACCGATTCAGCGCTACGTGCGGTGATTGGTGACTCACTGATGGATAGTATCTTAACGGTAGGTCGTCAACAAATTCGTCAAAGTACTCAACAAACACTCAACCAAATCATCGATGATTATGATATGGGTCTATTAGTGGTTGGCGTTAACTTCCAGTCATCACGTCCACCAGAGCAGGTTAAAGATGCTTTTGATGACGCGATTGCTGCTCGAGAAGATGAAGAGCGTTTCATTCGTGAAGCTGAGGCGTACATGAATGAGATTTTACCTCAAGCCACAGGTCGTGCTGAACGTGTTAAACGAGAAGCATTAGGTTACAGCGAGCGAATCATTAATGAAGCATTTGGTCAGGTTGCTCAATTTGAGAAACTGTTACCTGAGTATCAAGCCGCTCCAGAAGTAACGCGCAATCGTATGTATCTCGATACAATGGAACAAGTGTATACCAACAGTTCGAAGATTTTGATTGACTCAGAATCGAGTGGTAACTTGCTCTACTTGCCGATTGATAAACTTGCAGGTCAAGAAGGGGCTAGCCAGTCTCGTCAGACTCGCTCATTATCATTGCAAGATGAAGCTGGACTGCAGTCACAACGTAATGACCCAAGCAGTAATACGCCTCCTCGCTCAACTAATACTCGTCAAGGGAGAAACTAAACATGCGTAAGTTAATGATCCCGGTCATTGTCGTCTTTTTAGCATTGCTCTTGATGTCGATGTTTGTGGTTCCAGAAGGTGAGCGAGGCATTGTCATTCGTTTTGGACGAGTGATTCAAGACGACAATGAAATGTCTAAAATCTATGAACCAGGCTTGCATTTTAAAATGCCTATTTTTGATCGAGTACACACACTGAATGCTCGTATTCAAACCATGGATGGACGTTCAGACCGTTTTGTAACCTCTGAGCAAAAAGACGTTATTATCGATACCTACGTTAAGTGGCGAATTGAAGATTTTGGCCAATTCTACTTAGCGACGGGGGGAGGTAATATTTTTACCGCACAAGCTCTCCTTGAACGTCGGGTTACGGACGTATTAAGGGCAGAGATCGGTTCTCGAGACATCAAACAAATTGTTTCTGGTCCGCGCAATGAAGCGGTACTTCCTGATAGTCCTGATGATGAGATTGTCACCACTGAAGCCGCGAGACAAGCTTTAGAAGTCGATGGCCAACGCGATCAGATCATGGCGAATGTTCTGAAAGATACTCGAGTCAATGCAAGCAAAGATTTGGGTGTTTATGTGGTTGATTTCAGAATGAAGAAGATTAACCTTCCAGATGAAATCAGTGAGTCAATTTATCGTCGTATGCGTGCTGAGCGTGAAGCGGTTGCTCGTCGTCACCGTTCACAAGGCCGTGAAAGAGCAGAAGTTATTCGTGCTCAGGCGGATCTTGAAGTGGCAACTATTTTAGCTGAAGCAGACAGAACTGCGCGAATTACTCGTGGTCAAGCCGATGCAACATCAGCCAAAGTGTATGCTGACGCTTATAGCAAAGATCCTGAGTTCTTTAGCTTCTTGCGTTCTTTGCAAGCGTATGAAAACTCATTTAGCCAGAAAAGTGATATCTTAGTTTTGGATCCAAAGAGTGACTTCTTCCAATACATGAATAGCGCTAAAGGTTCATCAGTAAAATAATGGCTAGACACTTATTCTAAGTGGTTTAATACCATTGTAATATTATTCAGAAAGGCTCCTAAGGAGCCTTTCTTTTTTTTAGTAAGGTAGACAATGACTACATCATTATGGATTGCGATAGGATTATTGCTTATCGCTGAAGGTTTAGGGCCGCTGATTGCTCCTCAAGGGTGGCGGACTATGATGCAGCAACTCGCACAGCAAGAAGATAATCAATTGCGGCGAATAGGGGGGTGTTTAGTTGTAATAGGGATGGTGATCGTTTATGTCTTCATGCTTTGAGTGACGTTTTTTGAGTTATTCAAAGTTATTAATAGTGTGGTGGTGGCGTTTCATTGGCTGGATCCGCTAAGTTTGACGTATCCATATTTTTCATTTTCCCGACCACATATTTCATCTGATCCTGCATTTTATTAATTAATAGCTGCTGTTGGGTTAGAGCAGCATTGAGTTCGTCAATGGTTTGTTCTTGAAAAGCGAGTTTACACTCTAAATCATCAATTCGTTGTTGTAGTTGTTGTTCGGTTGCGTTTTGCATGATCATGGATTGAACTCCCATTCTTGAGCGATTCCCGCAGAGGTGCCAGAAATAACGCTGGATTGTGGATTAAAAACCGCATCATACACCACCGCTCTTGGCGGGCGCGCATCTTTTTGTGGTTGAGCTTCGAAGCGAGCTAATTTTTTGCCGTGATCAGTAGACCATACTTCGATGCGACTAGATGGCGTTCCAGTGAGTAGATAACGCCCATCATCTGAAAATCGTGCGCTAGAGAAAATAAGCTGTCTAGAAAGACTACGTAGTTTGGCTTGCTTTTCACCCGTTTGTAAATTCCAAATAATCGATTGATTACCGCCATCAGAAGTAAAAGCTAACTGGCCATCACGCTGTAAAGCAACACGGTTAACCCGCTGTTCATGTTCAAAGCTGTAGATAATCTGTCCACTCTGAGTATCCCATAGATAAGCGGTATAATCATTTCCGCCAGTTAAGGCATAACGACCGTTGGGGGATAAAGCGACAGAATTTACTTTTTCTTGGTGAGCAAGGAACTCAAGTCGTCGTCCAGTGACTAAATCAACGTAGATGGCTTTACCGTTGGATACACCCAGTAACACTTGTTGCCCATCGTTACTCAGAGCGACATCCATGATTAAACCATCAGAAATGGACCATAACCCTTGAGCTTGGGTCCAGCTTAAGTCCCATACGGCAAAATTGATTTGTGTGGCAGTAATCGCATAACGGCCATTATCAGTAATACGAATGTACGAGACAGGGTTGGCTTCTGGGTCTTGTGCGCCTAGCTCTGCTAGAATTTGCCGTTGTGCTAAATCCCATAAGACCAGTTGGTGCTCTTGGGAATAAATTAATGCAAAGCGTCCGTCGCGGCTTAAGCCAAATCCGGTCGAACCATTGGGTTCTAAAATCCAGCGGTCAGTCTCTTGATTAAAGAAGAAACAGCCATTTAACAGAAAAATGACAACCGTTGGTACTATGAAATGAGAAATTATCCGCAGCACAATTAATTATCCGTTGAGTAGTAAAGACAATTACGAAACATACCGTTATATTGGTACAACATACTATTGTGCACCAGTTTAATTCGTCGGTTTGTGCTCAATAACAGAAAGGTTTACCTACAAAGTTGGAGAATTGAATGAAATCGTTTTTTAAAGTGTCATTGCTTGCCGCTACGGTTGCGCTAGCTGCTGGTTGTCAGAAAGAAGAGACAACGGCTACCCCAAATGCCTCTGTTGCCGTTCAAAGTGTCACTTTTAAGTCAGAGGATGATAAAGCGGCTTACGCGATAGGTGTTTCTTTTGCTAATTATTTAACCAGTAGTATCGAAAAGCCTAATGAAATTGGTATTGATCTTAATAAAGACATGGTGCTGAGAGGTATCGAGCATGTTTTTGCTGGTGCACCGCAAATGGATGAACAGCAGACCCGTGAAGCATTAGAAGCGTTGGATAAGCGTGTTGCTGCGTCAATGCAAGCACAAGCGGCTGAAAAAGCCGCCACCAATAAGCAAGCTGGAGATGCGTTCCGCGCTGAGTTTGAGAAGCAAGAAGGCGTCAAAAAAACTGATTCAGGATTGCTTTATCAAGTCTTAACTGAAGCGCAAGGCGAGTCACCAAAAGAGACCGATACGGTACAAGTGCATTACAAAGGCACTCTGACCGATGGTACTCAGTTTGATAGCTCTTACGATCGTGGTGAGCCTGCAACTTTCCCGCTAAACCGTGTGATCCCTGGTTGGACAGAAGGCGTGCAACTGATGCAAGTAGGTTCTAAATATAAGTTCGTCATTCCGCCAGAATTAGCCTATGGCGAGCAAGATACGCCAACCATTCCTGCAAACTCTACTCTAGTTTTTGAAGTGGAGCTGTTGAAAGTAGAAAATGGCGATGCAGCGCAATAAATAAGGGATAGCCATTCATCCTTTATTAAAAGTATCAAAGGCCTGAAGATTCAGGCCTTTTTTATAAGTAAAACTCACTTGTTTAACCGATTTTTTTATCATCCCTTGTCAAATGGTAAAAATACTGATGCTTTGCTAGGGAGATATTCATCGTATAATTTGTTCTAAGTCACTGCATCGTAAGATAGCCTAGTCTAGGTTTAAAATTTTCTGATAAACTTACACCAATTTGTTGATTTTACGTTCTAAGGTCTAGGTACAGTGACAACGACAGAAAGCATTAACGCCGATATGCTCATGGATATGGAATTTGTGCATGTAAAGCCATTTACTGAGCACGATAAAGTGATTTTACGTTCTTATGAAGCGATGGTGGATGGTTTAGCGAGTTTAATTGGCCCCTTTTGTGAAATTGTTTTGCACTCGTTAGAAGATCTGAATACTTCGGCGATAAAAATTGCCAATGGCGAGAATACAGGTCGTCAAGTGGGATCGCCGATCACCGATTTAGCGTTAAAAATGCTGCGTGATATTGAAGGCTCCGAACGCAACTTTTCTCGCTCGTATTTCACCAGAGCGAAAGGTGGGGTATTGATGAAATCTATTACGGTTGCCATTCGTAATGGAGAACATCGAGTGATTGGTTTGTTATGCATTAACGTCAATCTTGATGCGCCTTTTTCACAGGTGTTGCACTCTTTTATGCCGACACCAGAAGCTCAAGAGGCTGCTGCTCCGGTTAACTTTGCCAGTGATGTGGTCGAGTTGGTTGATCAAACTGTTGAGCGGACTATTGAAGAGATTAATGCCGATAAATCAGTCTCAAACAATACTAAAAATCGTCAGATTGTCATGGCGTTGTATGATAAAGGTATTTTTGATATTAAAGATGCGATTAATCGTGTTGCTGAACGATTAAATATCTCCAAACATACGGTCTATTTGTATATCCGCCAACGTAAAACCGAGGATGAGTGATCGTGAGTCAGTCAAGTACACCATTGACCTATGCTCTATTGGTAACGGGTCCAGCTTATGGAACTCAGTCTGCCCGTAATGCTTATCTTTTTGCTCAATCGGTGCTCGAGAAAGGCCATAGTATTAAGCGTGTTTTCTTCTATCAAGAAGGTGTGCTGAATGGTTCTGGGTTAACTGTGCCTGCTAACGATGAATTTGATCTTGTGAAAGCATGGCAAGCCATGGCGATGAAGCATCAGATTCGCTTAGAAACCTGCGTTGCTGCAGCGTTACGACGTGGTATTGTCAGCCAAAGCGAAGCTGAACAGCATCAATTATCAACATCGAGTTTGGCGATGGGAGTGACACAAGCGGGGCTGGGAGCGCTGGCAGAAGCGCTATTAACTGAGGATAGAGTGGTACAATTTTGAAGAAAATCGCCTTTGTTTTTCATTCTCCTCCTCACGCCACCAGTGCTGGACGAGAAGGACTCGATGCCGTGCTCGCGGCATCGGCTTACAGTGATGATTTAGCGGTCTTTTTTGTCGGTGAAGGAGTTTTGCAATTGGTCTCTGGGCAAGATCCTAAGGTGATTTTAAGTCGAGACTACATTAGCACATTCAAACTGCTCGATTTGTATGAGATTGAGTCGTGTTATGTCTGTGAACAAAGCCTTGCCGAATGGGGCTTAACCAGCGAAGCATTACTTATTGATGTCTCGCCACTTTCTCCTCAAGCTATTGGGGCAATGTGGCAATCTTTTGATCACATTGTGACTTTTTAATACCACAGGATAGACGTGTGCTGCATATTATTAAACATCCTCAACAGCTAAAATTAGTTCGTCGTTATTTTCAAGCTCATGATAGCCTATTGCTGGTCGAAAATGCCGTTTATCTTACTAACCCAAACAGCCCTTATTTCACCGATTTACAGACCATTAAGTCGGTCTATGCACTGCGTGAGGATCTTTCTGCTCGTGGTTGGTTAGAAATGTGTTCAGGTTCTATTGAGCAAGTCACGATGAATGATTTTGTTGAAATGACAGTAAATGAAGATAAATCAATAAGTTGGTCTTAATTTTTATCGAGTGTCCGTAAAAGTATCCACCATACTGATGTTGGTGGATAAAAAAGATCTGTATATTTCTTGACACACCTCCCACTGCTGCATAGAATTTTGCGTCCCTATTTGTGCAAATCACAATCAGGGCTAGATTTTTCATAAAGCTTACGTTAAGTAAATTCAGGAGCTAGCTAATGGCAACTATTAACCAGTTGGTACGCAAGCCACGTGTGAAGCAAGTTGCAAAAAACAACGTGCCTGCACTCGAAGCGTGCCCACAAAAACGTGGTGTATGTACTCGCGTATATACTACTACACCAAAGAAACCTAACTCAGCACTACGTAAAGTATGTCGTGTTCGTCTAACCAATGGTTACGAAGTGACTTCATACATCGGCGGTGAAGGTCACAACCTACAAGAGCACAGCGTTGTTCTTATCCGTGGCGGTCGTGTAAAAGACCTTCCGGGTGTTCGTTACCACACTGTTCGTGGTGCGCTTGACTGTTCAGGCGTTAACGACCGTAAACAAGGTCGTTCTAAGTACGGTGTGAAGCGTCCTAAGTCTTAATGGATTCCGTTAAGTAAGGCCAAACACTAAATTAATTTGTTATTTTGAAAAAACTGTATAGTTTTGGAAAAAACCTGAAGAAGACAACGGAGAATATTCCATGCCACGTCGTCGCGTTATTGGTCAGCGTAAGATCCTTCCAGATCCAAAGTTCAAATCTGAACTGCTGGCAAAATTCGTTAACATCCTTATGGTTGACGGTAAAAAATCTACTGCAGAGAAAATTGTTTACACTGCACTAGACACTATGGCTGAGAAATCTGGTAAAGATCACTTGGCTGTTTTTGAACAAGCTCTTGAAAACGTACGTCCAGCGGTAGAAGTTAAATCTCGCCGTGTGGGTGGTTCAACTTACCAAGTGCCAGTAGAAGTACGTCCGGTTCGCCGTAACGCACTTGCTATGCGTTGGTTGGTTGAAGCTGCGCGTAAGCGTGGTGAAAAATCTATGGCTGGTCGCTTAGCTGCAGAAATGCTAGATGCGTCAGAAAACAAAGGTACTGCTGTTAAGAAACGTGAAGACGTTCACCGTATGGCAGAAGCGAACAAAGCCTTCGCTCATTACCGCTGGTAATACCTTCTGTGCTGCGAGGTCCTCTCGCAGCACATTTCTATTTTCTAAGGTTTCCCTTAGTAAGAGGATACAATCGTGGCTCGTAAAACTCCTATTGAGCGCTACCGTAATATCGGTATCTGTGCTCACGTAGATGCAGGAAAAACAACCACTACTGAGCGTATTCTGTTCTATACCGGCCTTTCTCACAAACTTGGCGAAGTTCACGATGGTGCTGCCACCATGGACTGGATGGAGCAGGAGCAGGAACGTGGTATTACTATTACCTCTGCTGCAACAACTGCCTTCTGGCGTGGTATGGATGCACAATTCCAAGATCATCGCATTAACATCATTGATACCCCTGGACACGTTGACTTCACCATCGAAGTAGAGCGTTCGCTGCGTGTACTTGATGGAGCTGTGGTTGTCTTTTGTGGTTCATCTGGTGTTGAACCTCAGTCTGAAACAGTGTGGCGTCAAGCAGATAAATACCATGTTCCTCGCATTGTGTTTGTTAATAAGATGGACCGTACTGGCGCAGACTTCCTACGCGTAGTAGATCAAATTAAACATCGTCTTGGTGCAACTCCCGTTCCTATCCAATTAAATATTGGTGCAGAAGAGGATTTTAGAGGTGTCATCGACCTTATCAAGATGAAAGCCATCAACTGGAATGAAGCCGATCAAGGCATGAGCTTTACTTATGAAGCGATTCCGGATGATATGCTAGAGCTGGCTGAAGAGTGGCACAACAACTTAGTTGAAGTCGCTGCGGAAGCGAGCGAAGAATTGATGGATAAATACCTTGAAGACGGCGTACTTACTGAAGCTGAAATCAAACAAGCGCTCCGTCAGCGCACGCTGAATAACGAAATCGTTCTTGCCACTTGTGGCAGTGCGTTTAAAAATAAAGGTGTGCAAGCGGTTTTGGATGCGGTTGTCGAATTTTTGCCATCGCCAGTAGAAGTTCCTGCGATCAAAGGTATTGATGAGAACGAGAATGAAGTAGAACGTCACGCTGACGATAACGAACCATTTTCTGCTTTGGCATTTAAAATTGCCACCGACCCATTTGTTGGGACTTTGACGTTTATTCGTGTCTATTCTGGAGTGGTTAACTCGGGTGATGCGGTCTATAACTCAGTCAAACAAAAGAAAGAGCGTTTTGGGCGCATTGTACAAATGCATGCTAATAAACGTGAAGAAATTAAAGAAGTTCGTGCTGGCGATATCGCCGCCGCTATTGGCTTGAAAGATGTCACCACGGGTGACACGCTCTGTCATCAAGATCATAAAGTGATTCTTGAACGCATGGAGTTTCCTGAGCCTGTTATCCAAATCGCCGTTGAGCCTCGCTCAAAAGCTGATCAGGAACGAATGGGGATTGCGCTAGGTAAATTAGCGGCTGAAGACCCATCATTCCGAGTCGAAACGGATAAGGAAACAGGACAAACGCTAATTTCTGGTATGGGCGAGCTTCACTTAGACATCATCGTTGACCGTATGAAACGTGAGTTCAGCGTTGATTGCAACGTGGGTAAACCTCAGGTTGCGTATCGTGAAACCATTCGTGGTCAAGCGGAAGTTGAAGGCAAGTTTGTTCGCCAGTCTGGTGGCCGTGGTCAATACGGTCACGTATGGTTGAAAGTTGAACCTGCAGAGTTAGGACAAGGCTTTGTCTTTGTTGACGCCATCGTGGGCGGTGCAATTCCTAAAGAGTTCATCAACCCGGTAGCGAAAGGGATCGAGGAGCAAATGAACAACGGTGTGTTAGCGGGATATCCTATTTTGGATGTTAAAGCGACACTCTTCGACGGTTCATTCCACGATGTCGACTCAAGTGAAATGGCGTTTAAAATCGCCGGCTCAATGGCATTCAAGAAGGGCGCGCTAGAAGCAAACCCAGTCATTCTTGAACCGCTAATGAAAGTTGAAATAACCACACCTGAAGATTGGATGGGTGATGTAGTCGGCGATTTAAATCGTCGTCGTGGCATCATTGAAGGCATGGATGATGGCAATGCTGGCCTCAAAATTATCCGTGCTCGAGTTCCACTCTCAGAGATGTTTGGTTACGCAACAGATCTACGTTCTGCGACCCAAGGCCGTGCTTCTTACTCAATGGAGTTTGCTGAGTACGCCGAGGTTCCGAAAAATGTTGCCGATGCAATCATTGCTGAACGTGGGTAGTTGTTATTTGATTAATAACGAATCTATTGCGCTAACGAGCGTTGGCGCATAAAATAGCAATTTCTGGCGCGCTTTGAGTGCACTTGACTTAAGGCGAATCATAACTAGGAAGGAACACGATCGTGTCTAAAGCAAAATTTGAACGTACGAAACCGCACGTAAACGTTGGTACTATCGGCCACGTTGACCACGGTAAAACCACTCTAACAGCAGCTATCTGTACTGTACTTGCAAAAGTATACGGCGGTGAAGCGAAAGACTTCGCGTCAATCGATAACGCTCCAGAAGAGCGTGAGCGCGGTATTACTATTTCTACTTCACACGTAGAATACCAAACTCCATCACGTCACTACGCACACGTAGACTGCCCAGGACACGCTGACTATGTTAAAAACATGATCACTGGTGCTGCGCAAATGGACGGTGGTATCCTAGTTGTAGCTGCGACAGATGGCCCAATGCCACAAACTCGTGAGCACATCCTACTAGGCCGTCAGGTTGGTATTCCTTACATCGTTGTATTCATGAACAAATGTGACATGGTAGACGATGAAGAGTTGCTAGAGCTTGTAGAGATGGAAGTTCGTGAACTTCTTTCTGAGTACGATTTCCCAGGCGACGACCTACCAGTAATTCAAGGTTCAGCACTAGGTGCATTGAACGGTGAAGAGCAGTGGGAAGCGAAGATTGTAGAACTAGCAGAAGCGCTAGATTCATACATTCCAGAGCCTGAGCGTGCAGTAGACCAAGCATTCCTAATGCCAATCGAAGACGTATTCTCAATTCAAGGTCGTGGTACCGTAGTAACAGGTCGTATCGAGCGTGGTATTCTACGTGTAGGTGACGAAGTTGCTATCGTTGGTATCAAAGATACAACAACGACTACTTGTACAGGTGTAGAGATGTTCCGTAAGCTGCTTGACGAAGGTCGTGCAGGTGAGAACGTAGGTGCACTACTACGTGGTACTAAGCGTGATGACGTAGAACGTGGTCAAGTACTAGCGAAGCCTGGTTCAATCACTCCACACACGAAGTTTGAATCAGAAGTATACGTACTGTCAAAAGATGAAGGTGGCCGTCATACTCCATTCTTCAAAGGCTACCGTCCACAGTTCTACTTCCGTACAACGGACGTAACTGGTGACATTTCTCTACCAGAAGGCGTAGAGATGGTAATGCCAGGCGACAACATCAAGATGGTTGTAGAGCTAATTGCACCAATCGCGATGGACGAAGGTCTACGTTTTGCTATCCGTGAAGGTGGCCGTACAGTAGGCGCTGGTGTTGTAGCTAAAGTTATCGCTTAATTTCGATAATCTTTTGTTATCACTATTAAAAGGGAAGCATTGCTTCCCTTTTTTATCGCCTGTAAATCCGGTCTTTTCTCAGTCTTTTTCTTTTCACATTCTCTTCATCTTTCCCTTTAGACGGCCTGTCTATCTTTAGTCTGCGACAAGTATATTTCACTTGCTAAACGACTAGCCATTCTGTACTATTCTCGCTCCTTAATTCTCGGTCAANGCTATCCGTGAAGGTGGCCGTACAGTAGGCGCTGGTGTTGTAGCTAAAGTTATCGCTTAATTTCGATAATCTTTTGTTATCACTATTAAAAGGGAAGCATTGCTTCCCTTTTTTATCGCCTGTAAATCCGGTCTTTTCTCAGTCTTTTTCTTTTCACATTCTCTTCATCTTTCCCTTTAGACGGCCTGTCTATCTTTAGTCTGCGACAAGTATATTTCACTTGCTAAACGACTAGCCATTCTGTACTATTCTCGCTCCTTAATTCTCGGTCAATTTTCATTCGTTCCTTGCTTCCTTTGGATGACCGGGCCAAATCTGGAAGCTGAATAATCCGTAAGGAGCAAAATCAATGCGTCATTACGAAATCGTATTCATGGTGCACCCTGATCAAAGCGAGCAAGTTGCTGGCATGATCGAGCGTTACACTGGTTCAATCACTGAAGCTGGCGGTACAGTTCACCGTCTAGAAGATTGGGGCCGCCGTCAAATGGCTTACCCAATTAACAAGCTTCATAAAGCTCACTACGTTCTAATGAACGTTGAAGCTGATCAAGCTGTGATTGATGAGTTAGAAACTGCATTCCGTTTTAACGATGCTGTTCTACGTAACATGATCATGCGTACTAAAGCTGCTATCACTGAACCTTCAATCATGCTTAAAGCTCGTGACGAGCGTTCTAAGCGTGAAGAAGTGAAATTTGAAGCAGACGCTGAGTAATTTCAGATGACCGTCTGAGTCAACGTTCTTGATCATTAAAGAAGGTTGAATCAAGCTAACTCTTATTATTAATCGTGGTCTTCCTCTTTTAGTGATAAGTCATGTTGGGTTAAGCGAATTTCGGTTCCTTAACGTAGGATGTAGGCAACGGTCAAACGCATTCACTCATCATTTAGTATTAGGCGGTATTGCTATAGAGAATGATTCATTCTCCAGTCGAAACAAAGTGTTCGTTATAGCCATACTTAACGTCTACAACATTTTTCAAATTTAGATCAGGAGATAGCCCATGGCTCGTTTCTTCCGCCGTCGTAAATTCTGCCGTTTTACAGCAGAAGGCGTTCAAGAGATTGATTACAAAGATGTAGCGACTCTTAAGAATTACATCACTGAAGCTGGTAAAATTGTACCTAGCCGCATCACTGGCACAAGTGCTAAGTATCAGCGTCAGCTAGCTCGTGCAATCAAACGCTCTCGCTACCTAGCTCTACTGCCATATACTGACAAGCATCAGTAATCGGCACCGTTTATTAAGAAAGAGGATTAAGTAATGCAAGTTATTCTACTTGATAAAATCGGTAACCTAGGCAGCCTTGGCGATGCAGTTAATGTTAAATCTGGTTACGCTCGTAACTTCCTTATCCCACAAGGTAAGGCTGTAATGGCAACCAAATCTAACGTTGAGATGTTTGAAACTCGTCGCGCTGAACTTGAAGCAAAAGTTGCTGAGCAACTTACTGCTGCACAAGCTCGTGCTGACCAAGTTAATGCACTAGAAGCAGTTGTTATTGCTTCTAAAGCTGGTGATGAAGGCAAACTGTTCGGTTCTATCGGGACTCGTGACATCGCTGATGCAGTAACTGCAGCCGGTGTTAAGCTTGAGAAAAGCGAAGTTCGTCTACCTGAAGGTGCTCTACGTACTACAGGTGAATTCGAAGTTAGCGTTCAACTTCATTCAGAAGTTTTCGCTACAGTGAAATTACAAGTTGTTGCTGAATAATTTCAGTTTCTAGACTCGTTTAAACACCAGCTTAGGCTGGTGTTTTTTTATGTCCAATTTATGACGTTTAGCGATGAAAATGATCAGTTTGGCGAGGTGGGATACTGAGTGTTGATGCTTAGAATAAGAAAATTAAACTTACCGATAGCACGCTATCGGCTTTACTTAAACCGGTAGGTACTCGGTTATGGTATTGACGTGATTGACTCACTTTAAGAGCAATATCATCGGTAATATTGTTGATAATGCTGATATCACTGTCAAAACGAGTGTTACTTTCGCCGCCAACCAAGGTTAGATCGGTGAGTAATTTAAAATTGCTCAGTGCTTGCCATTCAACTTTAAGGTTACCACGATAAATCGGCTCTTTGACTAAGTGTGGGAAGACGACATCGCCACTGCTAATTTTATCCAAATTCGGCTCTTGATAGCGGTAGCCCGGTCCGACTTCGAGTTCAATCAGTAAATCGTCGGTATGAGTAAACTGATAGCCAAGCCCACCAGACCAAGTGTAATCTGAAAAGTAGGCGCTATAGCGTGAATCAGACCCTCTAAAACTACCATATAAGTAGGTTTTAGGGCCGAGCTTATAGTCGCTTTGTACGCTGTAGCTGGATTGTCGTTTATTCTCTTTACCATTTTTATCTAATTTATAAAAACGCCACTCACCGTTGGTTCGATGACGACCACGGGTATATTCTCCTTTAACACGAGTATTAAGGGCTTCTGAGTCTGTGTTACCGGAGTGCGCTTGATAGCCAAATTCGATTTGACTTTGCCAAGGTGAGGGTGCGTTAATGTCCTTACTGCGATTTGTCTGTTTGTTGGCGTGGACATGGAAACTTGTCAACAGAGCCAGACTTAGAAGCCAAGTTTTGGACACATGAAACCTCTCTCAAAGAATAGAATCGCTGAATAATAAGCATCAGTTTTTGAAATTGGGTCATATTAAGGTTAATTCTATCTAAGTCATAGACAAACTTTTCGATGCCTAATTACAAATGTTCTATTCTCGCTATAATGAGCGGTTATTAAAAAGAGTGACTGAGTGAAGTGATGGCTGATCCCCGAACAGATAACCGAAATCGTAAACCTGCCGATGCACAAGTTGAAGCAATGAAAACTCCTCCTCATTCATTAGAGGCTGAGCAGTCCGTTATTGGCGGTCTATTGCTAGATAATCAACGTTGGGACACAGTCTCTGAACGTGTGATTGCTCAAGACTTTTATAGTCGACCTCATCGGTTAATCTTTGAAGCAGTAAAGAGCCTACTTGAATCTGGGCAACCGCTGGACTTAATTACCCTTTCCGAATATCTCGAGTTGCGCGAACAGTTAGAAGATGTTGGCGGCTTTGCCTATTTGGCTGATCTGGTTAAAAATACGCCAAGTGCTGCTAATATTAATGCTTACGCAGATATTGTTGCTGAGCGTGCCTTGGTGCGTAACTTGATTGGTGTTGCGAACGAAATCGCTGACGCAGGTTATGACCCTCAAGGGCGCAGCTCGGAAGATTTACTCGATTTAGCCGAAAGCAAGGTATTTGCGATTGCAGAGGCGCGTAGTAGCGAAAACGAAGGGCCACAAAACGTTGATACGATTTTAGAAAAAACCTTAGAGCGTATCGAGTTATTGTATAAGACTCCACAAGATGGCGTCACCGGCGTCAACACTGGATTCACTGATCTCAATAAAAAAACGGCGGGGTTACAAGGTTCAGATTTAATTATTGTTGCCGCTCGCCCTTCGATGGGAAAAACGACCTTTGCCATGAACCTGTGTGAAAACGCAGCGATGCAACAAGATAAACCAGTATTGATATTCTCACTCGAGATGCCAGCAGAACAAATCATGATGCGTATGCTGGCGTCGCTCTCGCGGGTAGATCAAACCAAGATCCGAACCGGTCAACTCGATGATGAAGATTGGGCGCGTATTTCTTCGACCATGGGGATGCTGATGGAGAAGAAAAACATGTTTATCGACGACAGCTCGGCGTTGACTCCCACAGAGGTGCGTTCACGTGCGCGTCGTATTGCTCGTGAGCATGGTGGGCTATCTTTAATCATGGTCGACTATTTGCAGCTGATGCGGGTTCCTTCTCAATCCGATAACCGTACTTTAGAAATTGCCGAAATTTCTCGTTCATTAAAAGCCTTAGCTAAAGAGCTCAATGTCCCTGTGGTGGCGCTTTCACAGTTAAACCGCTCGTTGGAGCAACGTGCGGATAAGCGGCCAGTCAACTCCGATTTGCGTGAATCAGGCTCTATTGAACAAGATGCCGATTTGATCATGTTTATTTACCGTGATGAAGTCTATCACCCGGATAGTCCAATGAAAGGCATTGCAGAAATCATTATCGGTAAGCAACGGAATGGTCCGATAGGCTCGGTACGCTTGACCTTTCAAGGCCAATATTCTCGTTTTGACAACTACGCAGGCCCAGCGTTTGATGATGAATAATAGTATGAACTACATGAAAGCCGCTAAAGCGAGTATTGATCTGCAAGCGTTGCAGTATAACTTACAAAGAATTAAGCAGCAGGCTCCTAGTAGTAAAGTCATGGCGGTCGTTAAGGCTAATGGTTATGGTCATGGTTCTTGTCAGGTTGCTCGCTACGCTCAAGATGCTGATGCTTTTGGTGTTGCTCGAATTCAAGAAGCCCTGCAACTCAGAGCGAATGGCATTGTTAAGCCAATACTCCTCTTAGAAGGTTTTTATTCTGCTGGCGATCTCCCGGTTTTAATGACCAACAATATCCAAACAGTCGTGCACTGTGAAGAGCAGCTACAAGCTTTAGAGCGAGCACAATTAGACACGCCAGTATCGGTATGGTTAAAAATCGACAGTGGGATGCATCGTCTTGGTGTGCGTCCTGAGCAGCACGCTGAGTTTGTTGAGCGTTTACATCGCTGCCCAAATGTGGCTAAACCTCTACGTTATATGAGCCATTTTGGCTGTGCTGATGAACTGAATAGCCCGATCACGCGCCAACAAATTGAGCTGTTTTTATCGTTGACCGAGGGGTGTAAAGGCGAGCGCTCATTGGCTGCATCGGCTGGATTATTAGCATGGCCGGAAAGTCAGCTAGACTGGGTAAGACCAGGAATCATTCTTTATGGTGTTTCTCCTTTTGCCCATCAGGACGCTCAGGCGATGGGATACCGTCCAGTCATGACCTTAACGGCACCTCTGATTGCTGTTCGAGAGGTGAAGGCCGGAGAGAGTATCGGTTATGGTGCCTTATGGACCGCTCAACGAGAGACTAAAATCGGTGTGATTGCGATTGGTTATGGTGATGGCTATCCACGTACGGCACCTAATGGTACGCCAGTGTTAGTCAATGGTCGTATTGTGCCAATGGCAGGGCGAGTTTCTATGGATATGCTGACGGTTGATTTAGGCCCAGAGGCTCAGGATAGCGTCGGTGATGAAGCCATTTTGTGGGGGCAAGACCTTCCAGTTGAGAGAGTGGCGGAACATATTGGTACCGTGGGTTATGAGTTAGTGACCAAACTGACCTCTCGAGTAGAGATGCATTATCTCACCGGAAAAATAGGCTAAACAAGTCAGTGATTAAACAAGTTGAGCCACCGATGTGGGTTTCACTGACTTATCTCAAAGTCGCGCGACGATGGCTCAGCGATAATGAGTTTATTGAGCAGTGACCCTGCTTTATCGAACCATGATGATTTTCTTTTTTGCATTAACAGGGATTCCAACCTAGCTAATAGGCAAGGTAATAAGGAATAAAACCTACCGTAACATTGGGATAGAGAATATGTTGAAAAACATTAATCCAACGCAAACCAACGCTTGGAAAGCACTAACCGCGCATTTTGAATCTGCGCAAGACATGGATTTAACCACTCTGTTCGCTGAGGATAACCAGCGTTTTAACCATTTCTCAGCGCGTTTTGGTCAAGATATTCTGGTTGATTATTCGAAGAATTTAATCAATCAAGAGACGATGCAACACCTGTTTGCTTTAGCCAAAGAGACGCATCTCGAAGATGCCATTCAAGCGATGTGTCAAGGTGAGGCAATTAACCAAACTGAAGGTCGCGCCGTCTTACATACTGCACTACGTAATCGCAGTAATACCCCAGTAATGGTCGATGGCCAAGATGTGATGCCAGCCGTTAATGCCGTATTAGAAAAGATGCGTGTATTTTCAGAGAGCGTGATCAAGGGTGAATGGAAAGGTTTCACCGGTAAAGCGATTACCGATGTAGTGAATATTGGTATTGGTGGTTCAGACTTAGGTCCTTATATGGTGACTGAAGCGCTCGCACCGTATAAAAATCATCTGACCATGCACTTTGTATCCAACGTCGATGGTACTCATATTGCTGAGACATTGAAGAAAGTGGATCCGGAAACCACGCTGTTCTTAGTGGCGTCGAAAACGTTCACCACGCAAGAAACCATGACTAACGCTCACTCTGCGCGTGATTGGTTCTTAAACGTCGCGGGCGATCAAGCGCATGTGGCGAAGCACTTTGCTGCGCTGTCGACTAATGGTCAGGCGGTGACTGAGTTTGGTATTGATACCGAAAATATGTTTGAGTTCTGGGATTGGGTTGGTGGCCGTTATTCTCTGTGGTCAGCCATCGGTTTGTCGATCATTCTATCAATTGGCTACGATAACTTTATTGAGTTGTTAGCTGGGGCTCACGAGATGGATCAGCATTTTGTTGATACACCGTTTGAGCGCAATATTCCGGTGATCCTTGCTCTGATTGGTATTTGGTATAACAACTTCCATGGCGCTGAATCAGAAGCGATTTTACCTTACGATCAATACATGCATCGTTTTGCGGCTTATTTCCAACAAGGGAATATGGAATCGAACGGTAAATACGTTGATCGTAATGGTCAGGCTGTGACTTATCAAACAGGACCGATCATTTGGGGTGAGCCAGGTACCAATGGTCAGCATGCGTTTTATCAGTTGATCCACCAAGGCACCAAGCTGATCCCTTGTGATTTTATTGCGCCAGCATTGACTCATAATGCCGTCAGCGATCATCATCAAAAATTGATGTCGAACTTTTTTGCGCAAACTGAAGCGCTTGCATTTGGTAAATCTGCCGATGTAGTGAAAGCGGAATTACTGAAAGCGGGTAAATCGGCGGCGGAAATTGAAGCGTTAGTCCCCTTTAAAGTTTTTGAAGGTAACCGTCCAACTAACTCGATTTTAGTTAAACAGATCACGCCACGAACTTTAGGCAATTTGATTGCGATGTATGAGCATAAAATTTTTGTGCAAGGTGTGATTTGGAATATTTTCTCGTTTGATCAATGGGGCGTAGAGTTAGGTAAGCAATTAGCGAATCAGATTCTTCCTGAGTTGGCGGATGGTCAAGACGTTATCTCTCATGACAGCTCAACCAATGGTTTGATCAATGCGTTTAAAGCCTTTCGGGGCTAATACCACGCTAAGTAGGCTGGCTCTTCGCCGATCTTGAACAAGATTTGCCGTCGATAAGTCTGCTATTACCAATATACAAAAGGGTCGACGTGAAATGTCGACCCTTTTCTTTTCTGGGCAAGTCAAAGCGACTTGCTCTGGTTTACTCGAAACAGATCTCAATAAAGGCATTTCCCCATTGAGATGAGAACGGCATGATGATGATCGAACCTTCGCATTTGTGTCGTATTGTATGACCTTTGCCCGATACCACCACTGGGGTCGCTAAATCAAAATCAAAGCCACTTTCGGCTAAGATACGTTTTGCTCCACCCGTTACCATGTTGGTAATTTCCCCGACCATATCCGTGACTTCTTCATTTAAGCCATTCGGTCGTTCGCCCAACATGTTTTCCATAATTTGTAAGGCTAAAGCCTCATCAAAGGTAATCGACATGGAACCGCGTGTTTGAGGCCCGATCATACCGATAAGACCAGACACATCGCCACGAGCAATTTCATCTTTTTTGAGGCGAGGCTTTTGGGGCTTCAGTTCTAATGAAGCCATCGTTTTTAGTACATTTAGCAAAGACGCTAAGAACGGATTGACAAATTCAGCGCGCATAACTCTCTTCTATAGTCTAATTCTTTGTTTCTGAAGAACAGGATTGGCAAATACCATGAGATTCAATGACATGGTTAGTAATTGTAAATCCGTGTTGCTCCGCGTTGTTCGCCAGCATTGTTATCAGATTATCATTTTGTAACTCCACAACGTTACCGCATTGGTCACAAATTAACAGCTGAGAAAAGTGCTTATGGGCATTACAAGAGCAGCAAGAGATAAAGCTATTCGTTGACTCCACACGATGAATAAAGCCTTGTTCTAACAGAAAATCTAAGGCTCGATACACCGTCGGTGGTTTTGCTTGTGGCTCACTGACTTTTAAATCTTCAAGCAAATCGTAGGCACTGGATGCTTTTTGACTGGCGCAGATAAGTTCAAAAACGCGCTTACGTTGTGAAGTTAGACGAACGCCCCTTGCTGCACATATTTCTTCAATTTGTTGGCTAAGCTTCTTGTCCAAATCTATCACCATCATTGCTGGACTCTAGTAATCATATACTATTTCAAGATAAATATCGTTTTGAACATCAATAAATCATTAGTGATTGATTGACTATGAACGCTATTGTCATAAATAGTGCCTAACTTACCTCATCTTGCGATAAAACGATACAGTGAAGAAAATCGGCGATTCACTTTCCTACTTAACGTGGTGATTATGCTCGTAGCCCCCCCTTTAATCCCCTTACCCAGTTATCTAGCTGCCCATGATTTTCAGTAAGTCGCGTTATTGTTGTGAATAACACTACTATAAATCACAACTTGAATTATAATGGTTATCATTTTAAATCATTGATTGTATTGGTTAATTTGATGTTTTATTTTCGTGTGTTTATTGAGTTGATTTGCTTGTCAGTGGGATGTTTTTCAATGGTGAGATTCTTGGTGTGAATCAAAATCAATGTGTGATGATGATGGTCAGCAAAACCTTAACCGTGGTGACGACTTTTTATACGGGGAAATTATATGCGTTTTAGTTTATCGATGCCTAAGTCACGGGCCAACCGTTCCCTATTCGATTGGATTGAAAAGTGGGGTAATCGGTTACCTCATCCCATCGTATTATTCATTCTATTGACGGTAGTGGTTTTAGTTATTTCTAAATTTGGTTCATTACTCGGATGGCATTATCAATTACCAGGACAGCCCGTTGCTTCGGTCGAGGATTTACTCTCTGAATTTGGATTACGAGCATGGCTTGGTGGGGCTTTACAAGCCTTCGCAGCCTTTCCCCCTCTAAGCATCATTATTGTTGCGATGATTGGTATCGGTATTGCGGATGCTTCAGGTCTGATTGGTTATGCGGTGCAACGTGCCGTGAGACATGCTGGTACATGGCAATTGACCGCAACTATCATGTTATTGGGCTTACTATCAAATGTGGCGGGAGCGGTTGGATATATTGTTTTGATTCCCCTAGCATGCCGAGCTTATCTCGCGGCAAAACGTTCAGCCCTCGCTGGATTAGCGGCCGCGTTTGCTGGTGTTGCTGGTGGTTCACATGCTTCAGTGTTTTTAACCACTTATGATGTGGTCCTTTCGGGGATCAGTACTTCGGCGGCGCAATTGGTTGATCCTATGGTGACGGTGAGTCCATTAGCCAATTATTACTTTCTTACTGCCAGTGTTGGTATGTTGGTGCTGGTAGGTACGTGGATTTCTATCCGAGTGGTTGAGCCACGCTTAGCGCGTTACTCTTGCACAGGCTTTCCGATTGAGGTGATCCCAGATACTCGTCATGACAAAGCGATGTTTAGCGCATTAGGCGCAGCAATGTTATTGGTATTGATGATGGTTATCGCCACGCTTCATCCTTCGGGATGGCTAACGCCGAGCGATCCTACGATGTTTGCTCGTAGTGAAGTGATTAAAGGTTTGCCGATTATTGTCTCGTTAACGTTTGCCTTAAGTGGGTTGGTGTTTGGGTTTATGTCCGGCTCGTTTAAGGGGGAGAGTGATGTTATCAAAGGCTGTCAAAAAAGCATGGAGAGGCTGGGTTTGTTTCTGGTCATCATCTTTTTCGCTTCGCAGTTGATCTTTATTTTTCAACTTAGCCAATTATCGGGGTTGTTGGCTGTTACCTTAAGTGAGTTACTGGCTTGGCTTAACGTTAAAGGGCCTATGCTGGTTGTGGGGTTGATCACTTTTAGTGCATTTTTGAACTTATTTATGGGATCGCCGATGGTGCTGTGGAGTTTAATGGCTCCGGTTTTTGTCCCCTCGCTGATGTTGGCTGGGTTGTCTGTCGATCTCATTCAAGTCGCTTTTCGAATCGGTGATTCGGTGACGAATATTATTACTCCTCTTTTTGGTTATTTAGGCTTAATTCTTGCCACTGCCCAGCAATATGAACCGAAAGCGAAACTAGGGACATTGATGTCGATGATGTTGCCCTACAGTATTGCATTTTTTGTTATGTGGTCAGGATTACTACTGTTATGGGTGTACGTTTTTCATCTGCCCCTCGGTGTGGTGTAATCTTGTCCACATCGAGAAAGTTCATCGTCCAGCGCTTTGATGAGTTTTTGCTACATGAGCTCGACACTTGTGTATAATCTGCAAATTATTTTTCATAACAGCCTGTCTGGTTAAATTCGTATTATCGTTTTAGCTAAGCTGCGCTTATTGCGGAATACTGGCTAACTTTTGTTACTCTTATCGTATAAAAGTTAGCCTAAGCTGTTGGCTTACATGACCGCCTATTAACCAAACGTAAACTATGACTACTTCTACTGACACTGATAAATTTAAAGCTCATCGTCTTTCGGTGGCCCCTATGCTCGATTGGACGGACAGACATTGTCGTTATTTTCATCGTCTCCTCACCTCGCAAACCTTGTTGTATACCGAAATGGTGACCACTGGAGCTATCATTCACGGTAAGGGCGATTTTCTTACTTATAACCAAGAAGAGCACCCAGTCTCGTTGCAGCTCGGTGGCTCGAATCCTACGGATTTAGCTCATTGTGCCAAGTTAGCTCAAGAGCGTGGTTATGATGAGATTAATTTAAACGTCGGCTGCCCTTCTGATCGGGTACAAAATGGTAAGTTTGGTGCTTGTTTAATGGCTGAGCCGCAATTGGTTGCCGATTGCGTTGCTGCGATGCGTGAGGTGGTGGATATTCCAGTAACCGTCAAAACCCGTATTGGGATTGATGATCAAGACTCTTATGAGTTCTTAACCCGCTTTGTGCAGTTAGTCTCCGAACAAGGTGGATGTGAGCAATTCACTATTCATGCGCGTAAGGCTTGGTTAAGTGGCTTAAGCCCGAAAGAAAACCGTGAAATACCGCCTCTCGATTATCCACGTGCTTATCAGCTTAAGCGGGACTTTCCTCACTTAACTATTGCGATTAATGGTGGAGTCAAATCGTTAACCGAAGTGTTAGATCATTTACAACATCTTGATGGGGTAATGGTTGGACGTGAAGCTTATCAAAATCCTTATTTACTCGCGGAAGCGGATCAACAGATTTTTGGTCTTGATAAGCCTATTAAAAAACGCTCTCAAGTGGTTCAAGAGATGTACCCTTATATTGAACAGCAACTCACTCAAGGTGCTTATCTTGGGCATATTACTCGACATATGTTAGGGCTTTTCCAGAGTATGCCAGGAGCGCGCCAGTGGCGACGTTATATTAGTGAAAATGCCCATAAGCCGGGATCGGGTGTTGAGGTTGTTGAAACCGCGTTGGCGAAAATTCCTTATCAAGAATTAAATGTGTAATCGGTTGGCGTAGTTGACGAACGCATAAATGCCATCGTCACCATTCAATGCAAGCAATCAGGAGAAGATATCATCATGAATCGAATCAAAACCATCTTGTGTGGCGTAGCCGTGTGCGTTTCAAGTTCGGCGTTAGCGGAAGAGGCAGCGTATGGTGTGAAAGTGGGCGCTGAAATGTGGTGGGGGAAAACGAAGATTGATAACGTTCGCTATGAGACGGCGCAAGTACCTGTGATCTCTTTAGCTTTCGAGCATTCACTCGATTATTGGCCGAACATGAGTTTTCGTTATAGCCATGTTGATGCACAGACGGTGGCGTTTGATAAGTACGATTACACCTTGTATTACCGGTTACTTGATAGGCAAGCGTTGCGTTTTAATGCAGGGGTGATGCTCAGTCAATATCGCTCCACGGACTACCGAGCGCCAGATAATCAGCACTATGCCTTTAATGATTTGACCTTCAATTGGTTTGGATATGCAGAGTTAAGTATCCCGAATTCAAATTTTGATATCATTGGTCAGATTGATTTTGGTGAGAGTAAAGGCATTAAAAGTGCGGATATGACGGCTGGTATTCAGTATGTCATTGATAACCCAACTTACCCATTGATATTAAAAGCGGGCTATCGTGTGATTGATTTGGAGTTTACCAATTTAGCAACCCAGTCACCACAAACTAGTGAATCATTGGTCTTTGTCGATGGCTGGTTTATTGGTGCTGAAATGCATTTTTGATGGTTGACCACTTCGTGATGGATTAGCTGAAAATTTGCCCTGCTTACTCGCAATTTGCTCGAAATAAACCATGCTTAATCTAATGGATGAGCGATGGAAGCGAGATTAGCCATGACAATCACGGAACTAAGAAATCTGTATCGGGAGCAAATGCTGATTGAAGCCATTATTGAACCCTCATCGGCGGAAGGAACATGGATTGTTGAATTTCGTCACCAACGAGGTGGTTTTGTGCCGCTCACCGATGCTAGCGGTGAAGAGTGCCATTATACCGATTTAGACAGTGCCTCAAAATCTGCTATGGCGGTTGGTTTTAAGCAAGTCAGAATAGAAAGTCGCTTTGATTGAAGGGTGACTTTCTTACTTCCAAAAAGTTATAAAACATTCTCTTCTATTCTTTCTTGTTATTAAAGAGAGTGGTTAATCTATCGTCACGCAATGAATAAGGACGTCGTGACAATGTCTTCAGGAAATACCTTACCACAAGAATTGGCATCGTTAGCCAGCCCAATCAACGACTCTCAGCTTTCACAACTCCAGCAAACTGCAACGGAACTATCGCCGCATCAATTGGCTTGGTTGAGTGGTTATTTCTGGGGGTTAAGTCAAGCG
This sequence comes from Vibrio sp. V33_P6A3T137, assembly GCF_009904835.1. NCBI lineage: Bacteria > Pseudomonadati > Pseudomonadota > Gammaproteobacteria > Vibrionales > Vibrionaceae > Vibrio > Vibrio sp. V33_P6A3T137. The sequence continues at coordinate 33,682 of NZ_WXWK01000008.1, forward strand.
CCGGCTAATCGTGTTGGTGCTGCGGTGTCTCAAGCTTTATCAGTAACTTCAACACCACAGGGTCAATTAACCATTATTTTTGCTTCGCAAACCGGTAATGCCAAAGGGGTTGCGCAGCAGCTTCAACGCGAAGCACAAGCGTTAGGTATTAAGGTGCAGTTATTTGATGCCAGCGATTACAAAGGCAAAGATCTGGCGAAAGAAACGCATGTGATCATCGTTGCTTCAACCAATGGTGAAGGTGAAGCGCCTGATAACGCCCTTGTCTTGCATGAGTTTTTGCAATCTAAAAAAGCGCCTAAATTACCGCACTTAAAATATGGCGTGATTGGCTTAGGAGACTCAAGCTATGAGTTTTTCTGTCAAACGGGTAAAGACTTTGATTTGTTTTTAGAAAAGTTAGGTGCGCAGCGTTTTATTGAACGCATCGATTGTGATGTCGATTACGCGCAACCAGTCGCTGAATGGCAGGCGAAAGCGTTGCAAGAGGTGCAACAAGCTCTATCTTCTGAGCAAGGGCAGGTTGTACAGCTTCCGCTTAGTCAAATTGATGCCAAGCAAGCGAGCTATTCAAAACAGAATCCTTATCTAGCCACGTTATTAACTAGCCAAAAAATTACCGGTCGCGACTCCGGAAAAGACGTGCGACATATCGAAATTGATTTAACCGATTCAGGGTTAACTTATCAGCCAGGTGATGCGCTTGGTGTCTGGTATGAGAACAACCCTCAATTAGTACAACAGATCTTAACGCTGGTGGGTTTAACTGGTGATGAGCAGGTTGCAGTCGACGGCTCGCCATGCACTGTCTATGATGCGTTAGTTAACCATTATGAGATCACCGCATCTAACCCTCAGTTTATTAGTCAATATGCCGAATTGTCAGCCAGTAAAAAGTTGCAAAAACTGGTCGAAAATAAAGACAAGCTTCGTGAGTATTCAGCGCAGACGCAAATTATTGATGTATTAAAAGAGAAAAAATGTGCCTTGTCGGCTGATCAGTTGATCGGTTTACTGCGCCGATTAACCCCTCGATTATATTCAATCGCTTCTAGCCAACGAGAAGTTGATGAAGAAGTACATCTTACTGTTGCCGTGGTTGAATATCCGGTTAACGACGAGCGGCGTCAAGGTGGTGCATCGAGCTTTATTGCTCATCAATTGGCTGAAGGCGAGCAGGTAAAAATCTTTGTAGAAGCCAATAACCATTTCAAACTCCCAGAAGATGATAATACGCCAATTATTATGATTGGCCCCGGAACCGGGATTGCGCCTTTCCGCAGTTTTATTCAAGAGCGAGATAATCGGGCTGCGCCGGGGAAAAACTGGTTATTTTTTGGCGATCGCACCTTTACCCAAGATTTTCTCTATCAGCTTGAGTGGCAGAAATATTTGAAGTCTGGCCTATTAACCCGTTTGGATGTGGCATTCAGCCGAGATCAGCATGAAAAAGTTTATGTGCAGCATCGTTTGTTAGAACAAGCTGAGCAAGTTTGGCAATGGATTGAACAAGGAGCTTACCTTTATGTGTGTGGCGACGCTCAGTATATGGCGAAAGATGTTCATCAAGCTCTGATTACGATTGCCATCCAGCAAGGTGGTTTAGACAAAGATCAAGCAGAACAATTTATTAATGATTTACGTAAAGCGAAGCGTTACCAAAGGGATGTTTACTAATGAGCACTAAACCACAATCGCCACAGCAAGAAGTATTAGGCCAAGTATTGGGGCCATTCTCGGATAACGAGCGTTTAAAGCGAGAAAGTAATTTTTTACGGGGTACGATCGAGCAGGATCTGCAAGATCGTATTACCGGTGGATTTAGCGCGGATAATTTTCAGTTGATCCGTTTTCACGGTATGTATCAGCAAGATGATCGCGATATTCGTAACGAACGAACCAAGCAAAAATTAGAGCCTCTACATAATGTTATGTTACGAGCTCGTATGCCGGGAGGGATTATTACTCCTCAGCAGTGGTTGGCGATAGATAAGTTTGCTAGTGAGCATTCTCTTTATGGCAGCATTCGTTTAACTACGCGGCAGACGTTTCAGTTTCATGGCGTGTTAAAGCCTAATATTAAGTTGATGCACCAAACGCTGAATAGCATTGGTATTGATTCGATTGCTACGGCTGGTGATGTGAACCGCAATGTGTTGTGTACTTCAAACCCTGTTGAATCTGAATTGCACCAAGAAGCTTATCAGTGGGCGAAAAAAATCAGTGAACATCTATTACCGAAAACTCGCGCTTACGCCGAAATTTGGTTGGACGGTGAAAAAGTAGAAACGACAGAAGATGATGAGCCGATTTTAGGTCAGCACTATCTACCACGTAAGTTTAAAACGACAGTGGTGATCCCGCCGCAAAATGATGTCGACGTTCATGCCAACGATCTGAATTTCGTCGCGATTGCTGAGCATGGCAAATTAGTTGGTTTCAATGTGCTGGTGGGCGGCGGTTTGGCGATGACGCATGGCGATACGTCAACCTATCCGCGCCGTGCGGATGATTTTGGCTTTATTCCTTTAGAGAAAACCTTAGAGGTTGCAGCAGCAGTGGTCACAACTCAGCGTGACTGGGGTAACCGCTCTAATCGTAAAAACGCCAAAACCAAATACACTTTAGATAGAGTGGGTGTTGAGGTCTTTAAAGCTGAAGTTGAAAAACGTGCAGGTATTCAATTTGCGCCAAGTCGTCCCTATCAATTTACCGAACGTGGCGATCGCATCGGTTGGATAGAAGGTATTGACGGTAAGCATCACCTAACGCTGTTTATTGAAAATGGCCGTTTATTGGACTTCCCAGGTAAACCATTGAAAACCGGTGTCGCTGAAATCGCTAAGATCCATCAGGGTGATTTTCGCATGACAGCCAATCAAAATCTGATTGTCGCTGGCGTGGCATCGGAAGATAAAGCAGAGATTGAACAGATCGCTCGGCTACATGGTTTAATCAATGATCAGGTCAGCGAGCAGCGTAAGAATTCGATGGCCTGCGTGTCGTTCCCTACCTGTCCTTTAGCAATGGCGGAAGCTGAGCGTTTTCTGCCTCAGTTTGTCACGGATGTTGAGAACCTTCTGAACAAACATGGCTTACCAAAAGAAGACAATATTATCTTGCGTGTTACAGGGTGTCCTAATGGATGTGGGCGGGCGATGCTTGCCGAAGTCGGCTTAGTTGGCAAAGCGCCGGGGCGTTACAATCTTCATTTAGGGGGCAATCGAGCGGGAACGCGCATCCCTAAAATGTATAAAGAGAACATAACTGACCAACAGATTTTACAAGAGCTTGATGTATTGATTGATCGCTGGGCACATGAGCGAAATGCTGATGAAGGATTTGGTGATTTCACCATTCGTGTTGGGATAATAGAAGAGGTGATTATTTCTAAGAGGGATTTTTATGCCTAAGCATCCTATTTTAACCCTCGAGCTTGAGCATCTATTAATATTGAGTAAGGTCGAGCAAACGCTCTACCTTGCCGAGTTAAATGGCTATCTTGAGACACTGACCGCTCAGCAGCGCGTTGCATGGGCTTTAGAGAATCTATCGGGCACTCATGTTTTATCATCGAGTTTTGGTATTCAGGCTGCTCTGATGTTGCACTTGGTATCGGATATTAAGCCTGGCATTCCAGTTATTTTGACCGATACCGGCTATTTGTTCCCAGAAACCTATCAATTCATAGACCAATTAATCGAAAGCCTAAACCTGAATTTGCATGTTACTCGTGCCGAGATCACACCAGCTTGGCAAGAAGCTAAGTATGGCAAACTTTGGGAGCAGGGGATTGATGGCATCAGCCGTTATAACCAAATAAATAAAGTTGAGCCTATGCGTCGTGCTTTAAGCAACTTATCGGTCGGTACTTGGTTTTCTGGTTTACGTCGCGAGCAGTCTCAATCGAGAGCCAACTTGCCGATTCTGTCGATTCAAAATAATGTTTTTAAATTTTTACCAGTGATCGACTGGAGTAATAAAGATGTGCATTATTATTTAAAAGAAAATAACCTTCCTTACCATCCATTATGGGAGCAAGGCTATCTTTCGGTTGGTGACTGGCATACCACTCGCCAATGGAAACCAGGAATGAGTGAAGAAGAAACTCGATTTTTCGGTTTGAAAAGAGAGTGTGGCCTTCATGAAGAGGCAAAAGAAGTGAATGGTTCAGGCATATAATTAGGTTAATGTGCATAACTCTGTGGGTAACGTGTTTGTTTCGTCTTGATAAAGTGGGATAAATAAGGCTTTGGCTAAAAAAGTCCCCTTTAAGCATTATTTTGACTATTTTCGTTAAATAAAGCTTGCCAAGATTAAACGGATCTCTATAATGCGACCTCACTGACACGGCAGACGCCGCAAGGCTTCAGGCAGTGTTGGTTGAGGGAAAGCTTCTAAAAAAGAAAATTTGAAAAAGTGTTTGACTCTTCAAATTAACTCGCTAGAATTCACCTCCGCTTCGAAGCTCAACGAGAGATTCGCAAGCCAGCTCTTTAACAATTTAAACCAATCAATCTGTGTGGGCACTCGTTGATGATAATCAAAATGCTTAGCAATAAGCACTTCGGTTTCAATGAACTGAGTGACCAAATTGATAG
>NZ_WXWK01000077.1:0-20670 GCF_009904835.1 Vibrio sp. V33_P6A3T137
TCTATTTTAAGTGAAGCAAAGCATTTTAGTTTATTTTCTGCATCAAAGATTCTTCCTTATTTGGAGCGCCGTTATTCTACTTGCTCACTTTCATTTTTAATCGAGGAGTGCTAGTCATGGGGCGCGAATTGGTTCACGATTTAGCAACTGATACTTACGAATACGTTGAATTTGTTTCTGTTCTGACACGTTCACCACACGTTCGTTCTGTTGCGCTTCCTTTTTCATACGTAGACCATACAGACCAAAGTCGAGCTTTTGGCGGTCAACGTATTTCCCCACGTATGAAAATCAAAACTCGCTCACTCGATAGTGAACCTTTTCGCGCTCGCCCTCTTCCGCTTTGTGCCTCTTTGGTGCGAACTTTTCGTTCACATCATGGCTTTGCGCATCATATGAAACGCGCTTTCACTGACTGCATGAAAGTTAAAAGTGCCACGGTAGCGGCTCAAAAAGTCGAGTCGGCTAGCCAGCGCTTAAAAGAGTACGGTTATTCTTACGCTATGCCAGATGACCAAATCTGTGACTTAGCAAAAAACAAAGCACGTGACCATCTTCTTGCTATCGCTCGTTGCTCTGACGATTCAGAAACCCGCTTTGCAAAAGCTCAAGCGCTTCTATCTAATCTTGGTCTTGGTTTCGCTGATTCATACATTGATGCAAAAAGAAAAGCTAACGAGCTGCACAGCTTAGTAGCTCGTGCTTGTGATGAAATTTGGCTACGTCGCCAGCTTCGTAAAAAGTGCGCTTTTCAGCTTGAGCAAATCGCACGTGATTTAGAACTCGTTCAACGCGCTAAACAGCCTTATTGCTCTGATTACTCAGTTCAGCGCCAACGCGAACAAAAGAAACGCAACCGCGCAATGCTTGAAAATATGGTCGTTTATGACAAGGCAAATCCTGAGCAATTTCATGAACTATCAGACATTCATGACCACTCAATCGCTAACCCTGAAATTAGACGTGGTGAAATGTTCACTCGTTTACGTGGCTTTGAAGAAATCGCTAAGGAGCAAGGCCATGATGCTTTGTTCCTGACTATTACCGCGCCTAGTCGCTTTCACCCTGTTTCCAAGGGCAAGCAAAACAAGAAATGGCTAGACGCTGGCAAACCTTCGGCTCGTGATGCTCACGTTCATCTAATGAGCGTTTGGAAGCAATTTAGAAAAGACATTAACAAAGCAGGTATTAAAGTTTACGGGATGCGCATCGTTGAGCCGCATCAAGACGGAACCCCGCATCATCACTTTCTTTTGTTCTGTCATTCAACAGTATCAAAGCATGTAACTAACTTAATGTGCCACCACGCCATGCGCGACACTCCAAATGAACCTGGTGCGAAGAAACACCGCTTTACTGTTGAAAAGATTGATTTTTCTCGCGGTTCGGCGATTGGTTACATTGCTAAATACATATCTAAATCCATTGACGGTAAACACGTTGATAAGGATTTAAAAACCAATTTAGACGGTATTGAACTCGCTGAACGCATTACATCATTTGCACGTGTGAACGGTATCCGCCAGTTTCAATTTGTCGGCGGTCCCCCTGTATCGGTTTGGCGTAACATGCGCCGCTTACGTAACGAATTTAAAGAAGATGACGCCATGTTTACTGACTTAGATACCACTGAACATTTTCAACTAGAAACCATTCGCAAAGCGGCGGACGCTGGAGACTGGAAAGCCTTTTGCTATGCGATGGGCGGCGTATTTGTTAAGCGTGGTGAGGAAGCGGTCAAAATTGCTTATGACGCTCCAAAGACTATTGAAAAATTACTTATGTCCGGCGAACTGTCTACCACTCGTTACGGCGATATGGCCCACGCGAAAATAATGGGGCTAATGTTTAAAGATGTATTTTTAGCAACTCGCTTTGCTGATTTTGCTATCGAGAATAAAGAGAAATATTTAGCTGCTCAGAAACAAATTATGGATGGTACATCCGATTTCTTTGATGTTTTAGAGCGCGAACAACACTATCAGCGCATGAATGAAATCGCTTATGAAAAACACTTAGCGCATATTGAATTCTGCGAAGAAATAAAAGCCATGGTATTAACGGGTGTTCCTGAGGAAATTATCTCGGCCTATGTTAGCCGCGCAGCGGCTGACATAGGTTGAGATAATTTCCCTTGGACTTGTGTCAATAACTGTCTTTTTTCTTTTAACTAAATAAACAGGTAACTAAATTATGAAAATGGAAGGCTTAATTTTGGATGAGTCGGATATTATCCAAGAAACTAAAACCAAATATGGTACTGGTGAGCAATTTACCATTGGTAAAATTCATCTAATTACTACTTATCCAACGGATAAAATCGAAGTGACCGTACCTACTGAGCTTTGGGAAAACGGCAAGGCTGGCGCTTTGCTTAAACAGCTGGTTGGTAAGCGTACTTCTTTCAATGTTCAGTACAAAGATAATAAATTCGGTAACGATGACGGGAAAATGGTCCAAATTACCGGATTCCACCTATTTAATTTACCTGACGCTAATAACAAGTAAGGTAATTTAAAATGACCGATGCGCAATTTATAGAACTCATGTCAAAACTCGACAGCTTATATCTTATGATATTCGTTGGTTTAATTGCTGTTTTATTTGCGCTCGGTTCGATTTCCGGAGGTCAACGCTAATGGATGAATTAATGTTTTTAGCTGGCTCATTTATTGGCGCTTGGTCTATCGGATGGGTAGCTTTTTATAAGTTACTCGTATTTAAAAAAGCCGTGGAAAGTATTTCCACAACATCATAAATCAATTGGAGAACAACGTTATGTTGGAATCAAAGAAAAAACTGGCTACGGCCGTAATTATTGCAGCCATGGCTGCTACTGCATCAACTGGCGCTTATGCTGAAATTCCACCTGCCGCGCAAGCTGCTTTAGATTCGGTTAAGGACTTTACCGATACTATCATCGGCTGGATGTGGGGCGTCGGTACCACTGTTCTAGTGGCTATGGTCGGTCTCAAGCTAACCAAGAAAGGCGCAAACAAAGCGACTTAATTTACACACTAAGTTGCCCCTTTTTTGGGAATATAAAAAGGGGCTTAGGCCCCTTTTTAATTACTGGTTATTCACATGAAACGTTATTATTTAATTTTTTTATTTTTACTGTTCTACTCATCTATTTCTCACTCTGCCCCACAGCTTTGCCGTGTTAATCAAGACGGATTTGAACGCTATGGAGTTGGCACCCATATTGATTTTAACAGTGTCGAACTACTCAACGGTGAATGGCGTCAAGATGGACACGGTTTTTATGCTCTACGTATGTCATGGGGTGTGACTCTAATTTGTTACCCTGTTTCTTCTTGTCCTTCTGGAACTCAATTAAACCAATCTACAGGCGTTTGTGAACAGCCGGAGGAGGATGTTTGCGAATCATTAAAAGCAAAAGACGCTCCACCGCCTTCTACCCCATTTCCCCCTTCTGACCGACCAATCACCGCGCCTAGGCTTTATTGCAACACATCAAACCATTGCGAGGCGATGCGGAGTTATTCTAATTCCGGCGGTGAACTTGTCCGTTCTTTTTTCTACACTGGTAATAAATGTGTCGGCGAGAAAGGTGATTTTGACGACAACCCGCACTACGGCGAACCTGACGAACCAATCGAGCCAGAGGAACCAACCGAACCGACTGACCCAACGGAGCCAGAGGAACCTACAGACCCAACAGACCCAACGAATCCGATTGACCCTGTAGACCCAACAGACCCGACAAATCCAACGGAACCAACAGACCCAACGAACCCGACTGAGCCAACCGAACCTACTCAGCCGGAACCACTGCCCGACCCGACAAATCCAGTCCCTGAGAATCCACCATTTCAGGGCGGCGCGGGTAGTAATCCAGCTCCACCGATAGACACTGTTGCTCCGCCTTCAATTCCAAGCCCGCCGCCTTATCAAGGCAATGATGAGGGCATTATTCAAGCGGTTCACGCGACTAATCGCAACTTGAGCAACCTAATATCTCAATCAACAAACAAAAATATTGAGGGCTTCAACGCGCTTAATGCTCAGCTTTTTAGCTTACACAAGACCACGGATAACGTAGGTCAAAGCATTGTCGATTTGATGAATCAAGACATAAAAATTGCTGAAAACAACAAACTATTAATGCAGCAACAAACCACTGAAATTACTAAATCTGTCAATTCCTTATCAGAAACGATAACCAACGCTAACGCGCAATCATCTGAGCAAATTGTTTCAGCGATTGGTCAAGCATCGGATAAACAAGCCGATTCACTTAACGAGTTCGGCGACTCTCTCGGAGAAAAACTCGATGGTTTATTTGATGAATCAACGGACGGAATCATTGATGCCATTGGTCAAGCCTCATCTGGTCAAATTGCCGCAACAAATCAAGTCAGTGAATCCATTGCTGGGTTATCCGAATCTATCGCTGGCTTAGAATTCGGTCAGCCCTGCGACCCTAATAAAGACTCTCGTTCGTGCGAGGGTGAACACGGTTTATCCACGGGTTACATAGAACGTATTTACGATGAAACCATTCAATCAGCAATGAACATTGATGACCGTGTTACTGCCGAATATCTTGAAAAAATCGCTCAGGAAGCCAGTTCAGAACGCTTTCAGCCGCTTGAGAAAGAAGGCCGCGCCCTTGTTGGCTTGTTTATTGACTTGCTTCCAGCCTCACAGCCTTGCGACTTCGATACGTTGCAGTTCGGTAAATTCACTTTTCAAATGACGTGTGACTCTGTTCAGTTCTTAAAAGACATACTGAGTTTTGTTTTTTATCTCTACACGGTCTACGCGCTGATGAACATCTTGCTGGACCAAGTAACGCCCCATGGCGTCCCCTATATGAGCCGGAGAATGTAACATGGCAGGATTTTTACTCCCCGTTTTAACGGGTGCAAGCAAAGCACTGAAAGTTCCAGCCCTTGCCGCTTTTATCGGTGGCTTGGCTGCAAACATCATGGGATGGTGGTCGAAGCGTGTAGCTTCTGGCCTTGTTATTAATGCTACGATTTTAACGCTCATCGTCAGCATTACTGTGGCGCTGGCTGTCGCGCTCTATGCAATGCTTGGTACGCTCTCGTATTTTGTTCACCCGTCTATTACACAAGCATGGTCTATGTTCATGCCAACTAATGCCATCCCCTGTCTATCAACCATCTTGAGCGCTAAGGTCGTTCGTTGGGTCTGGTCATGGCAGTACTTCGCCATTATTAAGATGAGTAGTTAGTATGGCATCGGTTTATTTTGTCACTGGCAAGCTTGGCAGTGGTAAAAGTTTGAGTGCGGTTGGTCGCATACGTGAAGCCCTACTACGTGGCGTTCCCGTTGCAACTAACCTCAATATCAATTTAAAGGAAATGATAGGACGCGATAAGAAAAACACCCGTCTCTATCGCCTACCGGACAAGCCCATTGTTCACGATTTAAAAGCGCTCGGCTATGGCAACAAAAGTTATGATGTCACAAAAGACGGGTTAATTGTTCTCGATGAGTGTGGGACGTGGTTCAACTCTCGCACATGGAACGATAAAGGACGCCAAGAATTAATCGACCACCTTTTACACATCCGAAAATACGGATGGGACGTGATTTTCATCGTTCAAGATATATCGATAGTTGATAAACAGGTCAGGCTTGCCTTAGCTGAACATACTGTTTTTTGCAGACGAATGGACCGCCTCCGCATCCCGTTCGTTTCCTCGATAGTCTCTGCGCTTACGCTTGGCCAACTAAAAATCAAGTTCCCCAAGTTGCATGTTGGCATCGTCAAATACGGCGATAACACTAACTCGCTTACCGTGGATAAGTGGCTTGAGTGGGGCGAATCGCTTTACAGTTGTTATGACACCAAACAGATGTTCATGAACAACTATCCGCACGGCTTATACAGCGTTATACCGCCTTATTACACCCATGGGCGCTATACAGTCAAATACACACTGAGAAACATCATGCGTATTACTAAAATCTACCTACGAAAAACCAATCGATTTTTTATGATTGGCATTGGCGGCGTTCTGTCGTACGTCTTCTTTTACTTAAATCAGCCAGAGCCACAACAAACGCAAATTGTTCAGCAAGTAGAGCAAACGCCCCAAGCTGATTTAAAAAAACTGATAAGCGGCTATCGCATTGTTAGCTACAGCGCTCTACCTAACTCGCCCTTGCAATTTGAGCTTGATAAAAACGGCCAACGATTATCATCACATGACCTGAGAGCCGAGGGCTATACATTCACAACAGACGGACGTTGTAGCATCACAATTGAAGCGGGGGCGCAAAGTGAAAAAGTATCTTGCTAATTGCACTAATAAAGTGCAAAAAACTAAAAAAATATCAAAAAACCTAAAAATGTATCTCATCTTTTCGTTGGTGTCTATCATTTTCTTAGTCTCCCCCGCCCGCGCCAACGAACAGCAAGTATTTGAGACAACAAATACCCCTATAGCCGAGTTTGTGAGCTGGTACAGTCGACAAACAGGTTTAAAGATATTGCTCGGTGCTGGCGTCACTGGCTCTGTTAGCTTTACGGCTCCAAACCTAGTGCCAGCGGAGTATCCCGACTTTTTTAACAGCGTTCTCCGCTCCCACGGCTATCAACTGGTTAAAGATGGCAATTCGTACTTAATCACTATCAATGACGAAATACAGCTACCAGTTGAGCCGCTTTATGTTCGGCTGTATCGATTCCAGTTCGTCAGGAACACAAAAGTAGCTCCCTTGGTAACGTCTGTTTTGCGCTCAACAGCACAACAAAAAGAGGGCCAACAGCAACTAAATTCAGTTGAGGTCTTGCCGACTACGAACACGATTATAGTGACAGCAACTTTGCCTCAACTTGAGCAAATCGAGTTGATTTTGCAGGGGATTGATTTACCACAGCGCCAAGTTTTTGTGGAAGCAGTCATTACTGAAACTGAAATCGGGAATAAATCGGAATTGGGCGTTAATCTCACTGCCGCTTTTAAAGATGCTGGATTCAGCATTAACACGATTGCAGCTAACAGACTGAAAGATAACCTTTTCATCTTTGAGGGTGGCGACTTTAACGCTCTGGTAAAAGCGGTTGCCAGTGAAAACAATACCGCCCTTTTGAGTCGCCCTAACATGCTTGTCATGGACAGGGAGCGCGGTTACTTTTCTGTGGGTCAAAACGTGCCGTTTCTCGTGGCCTCCGAAGTGACCAGCGGCGGAAACTCAGTACAACGCATCGAGCGCCGTGATGTCGGTGTCACTCTGGAGATAATACCGCATGTTCTCGGCGAACAAGTTGTACTTCAAATCAACCAAGAAAGCAGCGCTGTTACTAACTCAACCGTTGCCTCTGACATCATCACAAACAAGCGCACCCTAAACACCACAGTCATATTGCAAAACGGCGATACAATCGTGCTCGGTGGCCTTATTTCGACAGAAAAGAGAGACGTTGAAACAGGTGTTCCGGTCCTCAAGGATATTCCATTGCTTGGCCCTCTTTTCCGTTCAACCTCGACATCTGACGTGAACAAAGAGCTAAGAATGATAATAAAAACAACGGTGTTATAGATATTTCAATACTGGCCGGAAAACCGCTGATAAACAGCTTTATCGTTTATTAGTGGTTTTCGGTCTAGCAAGCGGAAAGAAAGTATTTGTGATCATCTATGTCAAATCCGCGCGCTAGTTACTCATGACTGGACTGAATGCTGCTAACAAACAGTTTTATCGTTTGTTAGTAGTTTTCAGTCCTTTGGTTTTGGTTTGAGCAAGCGGAAAGAAACTATTTATGATCATTTATGTCAAATCCGCGCGCTAGTTACTCATGACTGGACTGAATGCTGCTAACAAACAGTTTTATCGTTTGTTAGTAGTTTTCAGTCCTTTGGTTTTGGTTTGAGCAAGCGGAAAGAAACAACTTGTTATCTCCTATGTCAAATCCGCGCGCTAGTTACTCATAACTGGACTGAATGCTGCTAACAAACAGTTTTATCGTTTGTTAGTAGTTTTCAGTCCTTTGGTTTTGGTTTGAGCAAGCGGAAAGAAACTATTTGTGATCATCTATGTCAAATCTGCGCGCTAGTTACTCATGACTGGACTGAATGCTGCTAACAAACAGTTTTATCGTTTGTTAGTAGTTTTCAGTCCTTTGGTTTTGGTTTGAGCAAGCGGAAAGAAACAACTTGTTATCTCCTATGTCAAATCCGCGCGCTAGTTACCCATCAATCGATATGTCACAGATATTATCGGTCGACAAGTCACGAAGCTGTGTTTAAAATGTGACTAACCGGTATTCGATTTTCGTGACTTATTTGGGGCTAAAGCAGTGAAAAAAAATAGATTGATTCTTTCTTTATTCCCCGGCATTGACCTTTTTTCTAAGCCTTTTGAGCGTCGCGGCTTTTGTGTTGTACGTGGCCCTGATATTTTACTTGGTCAAGATATCAGGGATTTTCACGTTCCTAAGGGCGTTTTTTCAGGTGTTATTGGTGGTTCACCTTGTCAGGAGTTTTCTTCGCTTAACAGAAATGAGCCAACGGGTTACGGGCTAGAAATGCTCAATGAATATAAACGTATAGTGTTAGAGTCAAGCCCTGATTGGTTTCTTTTAGAGAATGTGGCTCGTGTTCCTAACTTGAAAATTGAGGGTTATTCGTGGCAAAGATTCCCTTTAAATCTAGCTTGGTATACTGACTGTAGCAGATTGCGCCATTTTCAATTTGGCTCTAAAAATGGAGTAAAGCTCAACCCTCCCATTCATGTCACAAAAGATACGACTTATTCCGCCGTAACTGCTTCGGATTGTCGCTCTTTTTCTCAGTTAAAAAAGCTGCAAGGTCTGCCTGATTCTTTTGATTTACCATCATTTACTGTTGAGGGTAAAAAGCGTGCCGTTGGTAATGGCGTTCCTCTCCCTCTTGGTAACGTTTTGGCGTCTTTAATTGATAGAGATTATTATAATGTGACTGACCAGGATGATAAAAGTGTGACTCAACCGGTTCATAAAAGCGTGTCTTGTAATTGTGGCTGTGGTGTCTCACTTGTCGGACGCCAGCTTTATGCCTCCTCAGCATGTAGAAAACGAGCTGAAAGGGCAAGAAGTAATAAATAAAGGGGCCTAAGCCCCTTTTTTACTTCATCAGTTTTGAAATTGCTCTGGCATACTTCAGTAGTCTTGACCTTGTTCTAATGTCGTCACTCGCTGAAATTTCGACAAGTGCAGCGCCCATTAATATTTGTTGAGGTGATAGTGCTTGTCCCGTTGGTAAAATTAGTTGCTCATTAACTATTTTGAACCCTTGCCATTGTTCCGATTTATTCAACTCATATCCCGCATGCATTCTCATAAGCCGTTTGCATTCTGGCGGTATCATTTTTCCGCTGTCCCATTGTTTGACTGTTCTCACACTTTTAAAACAAAGTTCGGCGGTTTGTTTGATTGTTAATTGGCATTGCAATTCACGAAAAATATAGTTTTTGCTCATTTCGTGATACTTCATATGTTAATCTCTCAAAAGTGAGAGATTCTATATTTTTAACATATGCAATAGTTTTAAACATAACGCGACATAATGTGCACTTAAGGATGAGTGTTAAAAGGGAACATTCAATCGTGGATTGCCCCTGAACACCCAATTTTCGACTCAGCTTTTTCTCCATTAGCTACTCCTCTGTATTAGCCCCGTATTTCGTGCGTAAAAAGCTATCGACCTTTTTTGGCTTTTGGTCCTGAGATCTTAAAGCCTTGATGAGGAAATACATTGCGAATCCGTTGTTGAACTTTTTTAGGTACTTGTTTGGAGAAGATAAGTTTCATGCCGGTTCTTTGATGGTAAACCTTCATCTGACCATCAAATGGCGTTGTCTCTGCTATCTCACAGACATTATGTTTGAAAGTAGCGGGAAAATGCCCCTTGCTTGCTACTATGTGCCCTGATTTGAAGGTAACTTTTAAAATTGGTCTATCGACCGCGACTAACCAAAAAATGACGATTGCCGCAATAACAATAACATACAGCATTTCATTTACTCCTCATTGGACAACAACTTATTAAGATCTTCTTTTAAACTGCTCACCGCGCGGCTTGCTTTTTCACTACGTGATGCTTCACTGAGTAGATACTCAATCGCATCTGATAAAGTGCAACCGAGTTCGTTAGCTCTTGAGGATAATTTTTCCCATACGCGATAATCGAGATCAATCGACTTTTTACGAGTGTGCAACTGTTCAGCATTAAAATGCCTTTTGCGCTTAGCACGAATGGCTTGTTTTAACTTGTTTTCTAGCTCGGGAGCCATATGTTGTGCGATCCAATCGAGTACTAAGGTGGGTTCATACTCAATAGATTTGAGCTTTACTATCGCGTTTTCCACTTCACTACGATCAATATGGCAAGTAATTTGCTCACCATCTTTCCATTTTTTTATTAAATACTGCCATTTCCAACCACATTCCAGATTTTCGAGTTGTTGATATTTCATAGTCGGCAAAGTCCATATAAAAGCATAGTGACAGGGTAACCCAACCTTTGCTGAGTTTCAATCATAGCAATAAAAATGCTCTAATGAGTATTCCTGATAACAAAGCTATTCGTAGTCAGGGTTTTTCTATATAATTTCAATCCTTTTAATCACTTCGATGACTCAATGACACAAGATATCTGGCGTTTAGTAACGCCCCAGTATGACGATTTTAATGAACCGCTGGCTCAGTTTGCGCAATTAACGGCGGTGCCGTTTTTCGACACTCAACCAAGACTGTTACAAGCGATTGAACGTTTCATACATATACAGGGTTTTAGCCGAGTTCTGCTGTTCAATGCGCCAGATAACTCCATTTATCGTTGTTTGATTCAAGAGCATCTTGAAAATACTCATCGTGTACCAGTAGTCAGAACTGAAACGCTCGACATGACCATGTTATTTGGGCAAGTCACCGCTAAAAATGGTCAAGTTATTGATCAAACTCATGGCTTATTAGCACAAGCGGATAATGGTTATTTGATCATTTCAGCGAATCTATTGCTTGCTAACCCACTCTGCTGGCCAATGTTAAAAGCGGCGGTACTCGGTGAACCCGTATCCCCTATTAACGTGAGCAAAAAATCGCTGCTGCAGACCCCTATCAATCAATCTTATAACATTAAATTGATTGTTGTCGGTGATCGTCATCAACTCGGTGATATCGATTTTCTCGATTCAGACATTCATGCTGGATTATGTCTGTTTAGTGAAATGGAACTCGACATTAAAATTGAAAATGATCGCATGCTGACCTATTTAGGATATCTACGTTGGTTAATTCAACGCTATGATTTACCTTTACTTACCGCAGAGGCGATTAAAACTGTGATGACTGCGGGCGCCCGTTATACAGAGGATCAGCATTATGCGCCACTCTGTGTCATGTGGCATCGCTCACTACTCGAAGAGTCTGCTATTGAGTCTCAAGGGCAAACGATTGAACAGCAGCACGTGGAACAGGCTATCCATCAACGTTACTATCGTGCCTCTTATCTTCCAGAACGAGCATTAGATGACATTCTTGATGGGCAAGTGATTATTGAAACACAAGGTGAACATGTTGGACAAGTCAACGGACTTACGGTTATTGATGTTGCTGGCCATCCGACATCTTACGGCGAGCCAGCGCGAATTTCTTGTGTGATTCATTTTGGCGATGGTGATATTGCTGATGTTGAACGTAAAGTTGAACTGGGCGGTAATTTACACGCTAAAGGAATGATGATTATGCAAGCCTTTGTCAGCAGTGCTCTTCATCTTGATGTGCCATTACCCTTCTCTGCTTCCGTGGTCTTTGAGCAATCATACAGTGAGGTGGATGGCGATAGTGCTTCGCTGGCCGAATTGTGTTCTTTAGTCAGTGCGTTATCAGAATATCCGATTGATCAACAAATTGCTGTCACTGGCGCGGTTGACCAATTTGGCCGAGTTCAAGCCGTGGGCGGTTTGAATGAAAAAATTGAAGGCTTTTACCGAGTTTGTCAGCATCATGGTTTTACGGGGCAGCAAGGGGTTATCCTTCCTAAAAGTAACTTAAAACATCTCGCCCTGCACTCTCAAGTCGTAGAAAGTATTAAGAACGGTGAGTTTAATATCTGGCCTGTCTCTACGGTGGATGAAGCTATCCCTATTTTGATGAACAAGCCATTTAGAGGCGATGATCAAGAAAGCGTGATCAGCAAAATTGCCGAACGTATTGAATTTTTTGAAAAACATATTCAAACACCCGGAATAGTCGAAAGAATAAAAAATTGGTTTATCTAACACTGATCGGAGTTGTTTAGCGTACATGCGTTCACTAACATGCTTCCTATCTGAAATTGGAGTAGTACTATGCACAATAAACGTGACTCATATAATCGTGAAGATCTTCTAGCCTCAAGCCGTGGTGAACTATTTGGTGAAGGTTATCCTCAACTGCCCGCCCCTAATATGTTGATGATGGATCGTGTGAGTAAAATGTCAGAAACAGAAGGCGATTTTGGAAAAGGACTCATTCTCGCTGAATTGGATATCTCTCCTGATCTTTGGTTTTTTGATTGTCATTTCCCTGGTGACCCGGTTATGCCCGGCTGTTTAGGTCTAGATGCTATGTGGCAATTGGTTGGTTTCTTTCTCGGCTGGGTTGGCGGAAAAGGCAGAGGAAGAGCATTGGGCGTTGGTGAAGTCAAATTTACCGGACAAATCTTACCAACGGCAAAGAAAGTGACTTATGAGATCCACATGAAGCGCGTGGTTAACCGTAAGTTAGTCATGGGCCTCGCTGATGGTAAAGTCTTGGTTGATGGCAAAGAAATTTACGTTGCCAAAGACTTAAAAGTTGGTCTTTTCCAAGATACATCAGCTTTTTAAAGCCACTTTTATCTAGGTAGTTTAAGAATGAAGCAGCCCTTATGGCTGTTTTATTCTTAACAAATATCTTAAGTTATAGTGCATTAGATGGATGGTTTAAAATGATGTTCTATTGTATAGCGTAATAAAAAGCCCCTTTCGGGGCTTAGAACCATGTTGTATGTGGCAAATTATTTGTAGAGACCTGAGTGTTTATCATCTCTGGCGTCACGCCAACCACCTAGCCAATATGAGCGAGCATCTGTTTGTTGATAAGGGCACTCCTCAGGAGAACGTCCGTTCAATCCTGCTTTGTATCCTTGAGATTGCGCTCTTTCCAGGCGATCACGCTTTTGTCTCTTCATAGTGCAGTCCTCATACAGTAACTTGTTTCTAACGTACAACTATTAAAATGATGTGGTGTTTTTATGACCACATCATTAAGAATCGACCAAAAGCGTCCCTTTCTCAAGCAATAAAAAAGGCATAAGTCCAAAATTGTGAACCTATGCCTCGTTTGACAAATTTTAACTATTTTCTACGGAACCAAAGTAAGCCGCCAAGAATCAAAGACCACAATCCCAGTCCAGCGCCATTACGCTCTACCACTAGATCATCCATACCTCGAGGAGAGATGTCCTCATGGGTCTTGCCTGCAATTGGCACCAATTTAACCGCGACCGTTTTCTCTTGTCCTTTCCCTGCGCCACATTGGGCATTATGCGCAGTCGAGTCATAACCACCAGTACATTTTAGTGCAGTGGCCGCGATTACACCGGCATCATTAATATCGTTAGCCGCAATAATTCGATATTGGTTATTATCAGAAAACTCACTACCATTGGTTAAATCATCCAATAACCACGCCCGATTGTTGAAAATGGCTTGACGCTCAGGAACACTACCTTGAAGCTCAGTGCCATAAGGATAGATAAACCCTCGCTTACGACGCGGTTTTCCGCCCACTTCACGGGTTTCTTCGGTATCAATCTGACCGACGATTTCATTAAAGTTATTAATGGCCCCCGCTTTGCCTCCTGCTCCAGCAAAAAAGAGACTGCCATTTAAGAAATTGGCTTTAGGATCGTTAATCTCTGGAACAACAAATAAGCGATTTGCGTAAGCTCCACTTTCAGCGCGAGATAATTTAGCCTCACCAATCGCAATACCATGCTCATTGACTGCCGTTAACAGCGAATGAGAGTGAATAAAATCACCGCCAGTACCGTTTTCTCGTACGGTTGCTCCAGTAACCGGCTTAGTAATCCAATTGCTTTCTCCCACTTTTACCGAAGAAACGCTGGCTTGCATAAAATTACGGTCATCATAGAAGGTGTTATAACCTACCGCGTAAATATTACCGTCTTTGACCGTAACATCTCGCAGACTACCTTGAGCTAAACGATTATCTCGTTCTGGATTTGTCGTTTGCCAAGGGATTTCCGTCATTGTACCTAAGCTGTCCCAAATCGCGCCTTTGGAGGTATAAAAGTTACCTTGGTTATTTGTTTTTTCGTGAGCGACACTTCCGACCGTATAAGTTCCATCGGTTTTCCAAGCGCGAGTTTGCAAGCCAGCATCGATATTGATACGAGTATTGGCAACTAAGGCTTTCACTGAATTACGTCGTGAACCAGTAACATCACCGGCAGCAATTTTAATTCCGATAGGCTTTTCATCTGAAGTTAAACTATTGACGGCGACATTCTTAGTTTCATCAATGGGGGTCGCTTGACCTTCAACAAAAGCGATAGCGTTTGGCGTTTGATCGCCATTAATTTCTTTCTTCCAAATATTCCAACGAATGTCTGCCCAAGTTTCGCAAATCGCATAGCGTAGTTCCGAACGGCAATAACGCTCAAAATCTCTTTCGTCATCTTGTACATAGATAAATCCGTTATCTATCCCAAATGGTGCTTCTTCACGGTAACTGAGACCGTCGATAGCTTGTCCAGCATGGGTGGCGACAAGGCGAGTTTCACCGGCAAGTTTAAACGACGATTCACAATCTGTTGTCCCATCGGCAAAGCAACCTAATGAATTATCACCGACAACATTACCCGGTTGAATCGCGACTCCATAAACACTTTCAAAAGCAAAAGTAGTTTGAGGTTTAACCTCAATCACTTGATACAGTGCCGCTGAGGCTGATGTGGTTGACAGAATCATCGCGCTGATCGCAGTCAGCTTAAACATGTTACTACTTATTGGTTTCATTAACTTTCCTGTTGCATCGCTTCAAGCTCTTCCCAACGCTCAAAAGCTACTTCGAGCGCCTGCTCAGTGGCCGCTAGCTTATCTAATATCGGTTGTGTGTGCTCTACAGGCTGGCTGAAAAAGTCAGCGTCATTGATTTGCAGCTGTAGCGTCTCAATTTCAGTTTCAAACTGTTCAAGTTTGGCAGGCAGTTCTTCTAACTCACGCTGCAACTTATAAGATAACTTTTTAAGTTTCGGTTTTACTTCGCTGGCTTTAGCTGGTTTATCAACAGCTTTGACTGATTTTACCGGCTCAACATCCGCAAGGCGAGCCTGTAAGACCTGCTGTCGCTGCTGCTGCGCATCATGATATCCGCCAACGAACTCTTCAATAACGCCATTACCCTCAAAAATCCAACTGGTGGTCACGGTATTGTCGACAAACTCACGATCGTGGCTCACCAATAATAATGTACCCTGGTAATTGGCAAGCAAATCTTCTAAAAGTTCCAATGTTTCGATATCTAAATCGTTGGTTGGTTCATCGAGCACCAATAAGTTATTGGGTTTTAGGAAAATCCGCGCCAGTAGTAAGCGGTTTTTCTCACCACCAGATAAGGCTTTCACCGGCGTTCGAGCCCGTTTAGGCGCGAAGAGAAAATCTTGCAGGTAACTTAACGCATGACGAGGTCGCCCTGCAACCATCACCTCTTGTTTACCATCAGCAAGGTTATCAATCACCGATTTCTCAGGATCGAGCAGCTCTCGATATTGATCAAAGTAAGCGACTTCAAGTTTGGTACCACAATGCAAACGGCCACTGTCAGCGGTCAATTCACCGAGTAGCAGCTTTAATAAAGTACTCTTACCACAGCCATTTGGGCCAATGAGGGCGATTCTATCGCCACGCATGATATTAAAGCTGAAATCGTTAACAATCGATTTTCCATCAATCGAATAACACAGATTTTCCGCTTCGAAGACAATTTTGCCTGAGCGAGAACCATCATCAATCTTAAGGTTAACCTTGCCCTGCACTTCACGTCGCTGACTACGTTCTTCACGAAGTTTTTTCAAGGCTCGCACTCGTCCTTCATTACGAGTACGACGTGCTTTAATACCCTGGCGGATCCATACTTCTTCTTGAGCCAATTTTTTATCAAATTCAGCATTTTGCATTTCTTCAACGCGTAATTGATCTTCTTTTTCAACTAAATATTGATCATAGTTACCGGGGAAAGAATTCAACTTGCCGCGATCTAAATCGACAATGCGCGTTGCCATCGATTTGATAAAGGTTCGGTCATGAGAAATAAAAATAATCGAACCACGAAAATCTTTCAAAAAGCCTTCTAACCATTCGATGGTCGTCACATCCAAATGGTTAGTGGGTTCATCAAGCAATAACACATCCGGCTCGCACACTAAGGCGCGAGCTAAAGCGGCTTTACGCTGCCATCCACCGGATAAATCGGTAAGCTTAGTTTGCCCATCCAATTTCAGAGCGGTCAGCACATTATTGATTCTATCTTCAAAGCGCCACGCACCGGTGTGATCCAACTGCTCTTGAACCGCCGATAATTTTTTAATATTGGCGTCGGTGGGTGAATGCGTGACAAGATCCAAAAGATCTTGGTAGATCCTAAGCTGTTCTCCTGCTTCAGCTAAACCACCGGCAACATAATCATACACTGTGCCTTGTTGATCACGAGGAGGATCTTGCTCTAAACGTGAGACTACCACATCTTGCATGATCTGCATCTTACCGTCATCGAGTAAGATTTCTTTTGCCAACACTTTCATTAATGTTGATTTACCCGCCCCATTACGCCCTACAAGACACACACGTTCGTTTTCCTGCAGTGCAAAATCAGCCTGATCAAGTAAAGGATGATCACCGAACGCCAGCAACCCATTATGAATGGTAATTAATGCCATGTTTTTTCAAACCATTGAGTTAATTGATTAAAACAACAAGGTGAAGTGATGTCTCCACCTTGGTAAGTAAGCTGAACTTTAGTTACATTGTCACTTAAAGTCACACTAAACCTGGTTGTTGCGGTTGATGAGTGATTAACCAACAGTTATGGATTTGCTTATTACGCTCAAAATCCATTGGCAGTGTTTGAGCCGAAATATTTTGCGCCAATAGGCCAAGTTCTTGCAGCGAGTCCATGTCCATTTTGAAATGACGCTTATTATTTGAGAAAACCACCGTGCCACCTGGGCGCAAAATACGCTTAAGATTCTTCATCAACAAGATGTGGTCTCTTTGTACATCAAACGACTGCTCCATTCGTTTCGAATTAGAAAAAGTCGGCGGATCAATAAAGATAAGATCATACTGGCCGTTGGCATTATCTAGCCACTTCAGACAGTCGGCTTGTTCAAATTGGTGCTGTCTTCCCACTTGACCGTTGAGTTTCATGTTCTCTTTTGCCCATTCTAGGTAGGTATTGGACATATCAACGGTGGTTGTCGACTTCGCCCCACCACACGCAGCGTGCACGGTTGCCGAGCCGGTATAAGCAAAGAGATTTAAGAAATCACATCCTTTCGCCATTTGACCTAAACGACGGCGCGTCAGTTTATGATCGAGGAATAAGCCAGTATCGAGGTAATCATGCAGATTGACCAACAATTTGACACCATACTCGTTAACCGCACAGGTTTGAGATTGTTGAGCCATCTTTTGATATTGAGCACTGCCTTTTTGACGTTCACGGACTTTTAATACGACCTTATTGGCATCAACGCCCGTTACCTGAATCGCAGCTCGAATAATATCCGTCAGACGACGTTTAGCCGTTTCTTCAGGGATGGTTTTCGGTGGCGCGTACTCTTGGATGACCAATTGATCAACATAAACGTCAATCGCAACGTTATATTCAGGTAGATCGGCATCGTAAATACGATAACAATCTAAGCCTTCACGCTTCGCCCATTTAGCAATTTTCGCGAGATTTTTTTTCAAACGATTGGAAAAATCAGGGGCAATCTGCTGCGTCGGAGCTTGCTGCATCCCCTCTAATTGAGCCTGTTCGCGCTCCGCAATCAGATAATTCTTTTGGTGACACGGTAACGCACCGTTATTTAATTTGAACTGTTTTTCTGCTCGCATGCGTAAACAGCTTAATAGCTCATCCGATCCAGAGAAAATGGACGCTTGGCAGCCGCCAAACTCGGTTTTTAATTGAGCGCCGAAAGCGGTATATAAAGCAATAAGACCGGGATGAGTACCTAAACGTTCGCCGTAAGGTGGATTACAAATAATCACCCCCTGAGTAAACTCTGCAGGACGAGTCAACTTCGCAGCATCACCAACGTCAAATTGAATTAAGCTCTCTACACCGGCTCGACGTGCGTTGTCTTTAGCCATTTGTAAAACACGGCTGTCATTATCAAAGCCAAAAAACCTTGCGTCAGTTTTCTTGACGCCCTTTCTCGCTTGCACTGTTGCTTCAGCTTTCACTTCTGCCCACAGCTCTGGTTGAAAATCTTCTAATGCTTCAAAACACCATTTGGCTCTTTTTAAACCTGGGGCAATATTCGCCGCCATCATCGCAGCTTCAATCAATAAGGTACCAGAACCGCACATTGGATCGAGTAAAGGCTTGGTACTTTCCCAGCCACTACGTAATACAATCGCTGCAGCCAATGTTTCTCGCAATGGAGCTCGGCCCGATTCCGGGCGATAACCACGAATATGTAAACCCGCTCCGACCATATCAATACCAAGCAGCGCTTTATCTTTATGTAAACGAACGTGAATTCTTACATCCGGTTGCTCTTTATTGATCGAAGGGCGTGGTAAGTTTTTCTTAGTAAAGCAATCAACAACGGCATCTTTAACCTTCATCGCACCATATTGGCTATTACGAATTTCGCGGTTAGTACCATTAAAATCGACCACAAATTGCTTCGAACTATGGAAATGATTGACCCAGTTAATTGCGCTAGCCGAAAGATATAAGTCCATATCATTTTGGCAAGCAAACTCAGCAACAACACGAACAAATCGAGAAGCTAATCGACTCCATAAACAGCAACGGTAAATCTGTTCATTGGAAGCGGTAAATTTCACCCCGGCCTGAACGGGTTTTACATTGGTGATGCCTAATTGTGTGAGTTCTTCGGCTAATAGATTTTCAAGGCCATTTGAGGTTACTGCTAGATATTGATTCATAGGGTTCTTTAACTGGTAAAAATGGCCTCAGATTATAACTGACATTAAAGGCCATTCCTAAAGTTAAACCGACCATTTTTACAAAAAATCATCGTTATAACTCCCCTAGCACTTTATCTGTACCCAAACAACGTGGCGCTGCAGCTCGGCGACAAGCCTGTCATCCAATGAGCATCGTTAAACAATGAGATACGAACACAGCCAACACGATTGCAGCTTAGAAGCCTAAATCGAATAGCTAATTAACCCTTTGGATAGGACGATTGATTGGCTCCAAAGCCGTTATAAACTTACTACAAAACTATTGCCGCTGTCTGTTAACACTTCTTATTAGCCTCCTTACCCACCTTAATCAAGGTTCAATTCCCTGCGCCAACAAAGAAGTGAGTATTTATTCACAGTAAAACTGGACTATACCAAATACAAATAACAGTTGTAATAAAACACCATTTAACGGTAAAACGGGAACTTTTGACACTCCTAACCTCCGTTTTCAAGGCTTTGCTGTGTCACGTTTCTGGAAATTAATCTCTAAATTTTGCGCAGAATATCGCGCTCTTTCCGTTGATTAACAATGTTCGCTGGGAGTTTTGGCAACATAGAGACAAAAAAAATCGGCAGAACGCCGATAGGAAATAAAACAAAGGAACGAAATGATGAGGGAAACTAACTAACCAAAGCAACTCGCTCTGGCTGAAGGATGTGGTTGGCTATGGACATTCGGTCATGCATCACTTTAATCACTTGACCGAACTCTAACTGTTTCGTCGTGCTTAATATAAACGGTTCTAGCTCGATTAATGCACACAAACTCGCACTCTCTCCGACCTCAAGTGCGATAAAAAAACCTTGATTAAATCCATTTACTAAACCCACAATATCACCCTCTTCAGGTTTAGTATCCGTGACTGATTGATAATCAAAAAACCAGCTCTTTGGCTGCACAGGCTTATGGAAACGCTTCGCAGCAACGCAATACAGTGCCAATTCAACCTGACGTGGCTCGGTGAGTTGAAGGCCGCTGATCCGTTCTTTGTACGTTTGGTAATCGGAAGCATCATCGACCGTAAATGAAGGATTCGAGAAAGCGGAATCAACCAATAGATTGCGACTCAGATTAGTGCGAAAGACCATCTCTTGTCCAAGGTCCAGCATCAAATAGCCTTCACTATCTGAATAGTACCAACTCCATTTATCACTGGGCTTTAGCATTATTCCGGCTCTCTATTTGCTGATGATCAAACCAATCAGATAAAAATTTCTTACCTATTAGTGCCATTCTAGGAAGCATGGAATAAAAAAAAAGAGGAAATGAGTTACTCACTTCCTCTTCATGTCACCTTGTCACTTTTTAAAAATCAGAATTTAATTCAATACGTTATAAATTCTTCACAATATCGCTGACCAATTTAGGGCCATGATAAATAAAGCCACTGTACACTTGGACTAACTTAGCAC
>NZ_WXWK01000127.1:0-20514 GCF_009904835.1 Vibrio sp. V33_P6A3T137
GGCAGTATCCATATTGACGATGAAAATTATCAACTTACTTTAAGCTTCGATGGAAGAATACGTAAAGAAGGTGAATTGGCGTTATCACTAGAAGATAATACAGGCTATGCTTATTATACTTTAGGTTTCACGATTCAAAACAACCTATTATTAATTGGCTGTATGCAAGGTGCCGTTAACGATAATGGTTTCAGCCGAACATTCACTAAAGCTATCCATGGTTTAAGGCCTAAATCCTTTATGGTTGAAGCGGTTCAATTTATCGCTCAATATTTAGATATAAAAACCATCTATGCGGTTAAAAATTCAGCCCATATTTATAATGCCAAGCGATATGGTAAAAAAAGTGATTCGATCAATTTAGACTATGACCAATTATGGCAAGAACACGATGGCGTTGATCACAACCGTTGGTTTTATTCTTTACCCTTATCTGCTAAGCGTCGCGAAATGGGAGAGATAAAGCGTCCGAAACGCAAAATGTACCGTGAGCGATATGCATGGTTAGACGCTTACCAGCAGCAACTTTATACCTTGTTGCAGCCATCATTACTCTATCCTCATAATCTTAAGATGAGTATTGCTGAACAAGTCGCTTGGCTAACCGATGACTCAACTCAATACCCCATTAGCCAACGTTCATAATAGGGAGGGCGGCACACCCTCCCTCGGTGAAACCTCTCATCAACATTAATGCGGTTTGAGTAAGCATCGTTCATGTTTTCTTCATCACAGATGAGGTATGATAAATTGATATCGATTTTGGGAGACAGCTTATGTATCGAGTATTAGTAACCACCTTGACATTAATCTGCGGTTTTTTCGCCTTAATCTTTGGCTTACTGCTCGCGATTCCACTCACCTTGATCGCCATCATTAGCGGCAAGCGGTTAGAAAGGCAGCTAAGACGCCGCCCTTTTCATCAAGCTCACAATAACGAAAGTGAACATGTTATTGAAGGTGAGTTCGAAGAAGTACCACATCGCGAACAACATTCCGAACAACGTAGCGATCACCGTCAATAACATTAAGGTGGCGTCGTACTTCACTGGACGTTTTCAACTTACTTCGGTTGCTGTGCCAATACGCGATCAATGTCTTGTGCGTTATGACGCTCAGCTAACTGCTCCCAAGCCTCTCCCCATGTTCGATTGACAATTCGACCACGTTGCACTGCCGGACGTTCTGCAATGGTTTTCGCCCAACGTTGCACGTGTTGATAAGATTGCACATCCAGAAACTCAGCCGCATTGTAAGCATTACCTAACACTAGATTGCCATACCAAGGCCAAATCGCCACATCAGCAATCGTATATTCTTCACCCACAATATAGGTCTGTTTGGCCAGTTGTTTGTCTAACACATCCAGTTGACGTTTCGCTTCCATTGCAAATCGATTGATAGGATAAGCAAATTTTTCTGGAGCATAAGCATAAAAGTGACCAAATCCCCCACCCAAATAAGGCGCGGAACCTTGCAACCAAAACAACCAATTCATCACTTCTGTACGTTCGGGCAACGCTTGTGGTAAAAAATGACCAAATTTTTCCGCAAGATAGAGCAAAATATTACCCGATTCAAAAACGCGAATCGGCGACGCTAACGAACGATCCATTAATGCAGGGATTTTCGAGTTAGGATTGACCTCAACAAACCCAGATCCGAATTGCTCACCATCACCAATTTTTATCAAAAAGGCATCGTACTCAGCTTGGTGAATACCTAATGCTAATAACTCTTCTAACAAGATAGTGACTTTTTGCCCGTTAGGTGTCCCCATTGAGTAAAGTTGGATCGGGTGTTGACCTATCGGTAACACTTGTTCGAAACGAGAACCAGAATCAGGTCGGTTAATACTTGCCCATTGTCCGCCATTTTCACTCTCCATGGTCCAAACCTTAGGGGGTACATATGCTTGTGTCATGACACTCTCCTTGTTGTTATTATCTTGTCAGTAAACCTTGCCGAAATATCGTTTATACCCAAACGACTTGGCGTTGCAGGTAGGCGGCAAGTAAGTGAATCCCCATGAGCATAGGCAAACGATGTGATTGGGGTGAACGAACATAGCCAACACCGCTGCAGCTTCAAGTAGGAAGGGTATACTCATTGTTAATCAACTAAGATATTGGGGCAGTTTCCAAACGTTCAAGCGATACAACGATCATCTCGGAATAAATAAGTCTCGCTATTTACTCGGCAACGTGTATAGTGAAGTTGGCTCTTAAAGCAGAGTTGTTAATGTGACATAAAGTGTAAGTTTTTGCTCAGAAAACCATCGATACCCTTCGTTTAGTGCCTGTACAAGTTTACCTTCATCTACCATTCAATTGCTTATCTATCAGCCAACATTAATTTAGTATCATAAAATATAGAGGTAATTATGTCAGGTAAAGTGACAGGTTCAGTAAAATGGTTCAACGAAACTAAAGGTTTCGGTTTTCTTACTCCAGATAACGGTGGAAGTGATGTTTTTGTTCACTTCAACTCAATCGCATCTGAAGGATTCAAAACTCTCGCTGAAGGCCAAAAAGTAAGCTTCAACGTTGAGCAGGGCAAAAAAGGCCCTCAAGCAGAACAAGTAACGGTTCTGTAATAGAATGTTGATGGCGTGATACTTTATCACGCCATTGTTTTATCCATCACTTCCTTCTCCGCTTTGAGAAAAGCTTGCCATTCACGATACCGCACGACCAATATTTCTCGTTGAAATAACACTGAAATAGAGGTGTTAACGATGATGCTCGGATTACATTCACTTTTGTGCAACAAATCTAATAACTCGGTTCTTAGGCTGGCCTTTAATCCTCATTAGTGTACTAATAGGAATCATTTTTTAAATGGATGATACCAACATGGCAAAAGCACCAAAAAAAACCAAGACAGCCGCTCCTCAAGCGGACAGCAATGAGAAAATGCCGTTAACTCAGCACCAAACGCGTAAAAAAATTGAAGATATTCTTGAGCAAAGAGCCTTTGAAAAGCAGTATGGTGGATAAGTTACCGATGGCCGACTGCCTTTTAGCAGCCGTCATACGCTAAAAGGCCAACGCTTAAATGCTTTTCTCCTTATCTGATCTTCGAATTAAGCACCATTGACTCATCAATAACCATCTGTATCCAGCTGTTTCATTCATCCTGTACGATATTTTTTGTCTCCAACGCCATATTTGTAATACCATACCTCCCCTTAGAAACTCGCTATTCCCAAACTACTCGATCTTGTCATCATCAGCCTTGTTCACTATTACCATTGAACAAACGGATACCAATAATCCGACGTTAACTTCAAGTAGCTAGGGATACCTAATCACTGAGGAAACGGATGAATAACCGACAGCGTATTATTCAACAAACTCATCGCGAAGCATTAGCCGCTCTGATCCTCGCCTTGGGTTACTTTATCTGGTGGTATGTCACGGCTTATGGCTTCTCTGCGCCTTTTGATGATCTTGAATTGCCAGCACTCTACTTCGGTATGCCGTTGTGGTTTTTGCTGTCTTGTGTGGTAGGCCCAATAGTATTTACTCTTCTCTGCGCGTTAATGGTGGCATTCATTTATCGCGATATTAGTCTTGAACCAGATATGACGACCCGTGATGAATAATCAACTTCTCTTGCCTCTCATCATTTATTTAGCAGCCGTATTTGCGATTGCTTTTTTTAGCCGGCGTAGAACAACAGATGGCGGTTTTCTCAATGAATACTTTCTTGGTGGGCGCAGCATGGGGGGATTTGTGCTCGCAATGACGCTTGCTGCCACTTATGCCAGCGCTAGCAGCTTCATTGGCGGGCCAGGTGCCGCTTATAAACTTGGCTTAGGTTGGGTATTGCTCGCGATGATCCAGCTACCAGCAACCTGGTTAACTCTTGGTATATTAGGTAAAAAGTTTGCGATTGAAGCTCGTCGTCATAATGCGTTAACTCTCAATGATATGTTATACGCTCGCTTTAAAAGTCGTAGTGTGGTTATTTTGGCATCGACGTCTTTACTGCTGGCATTTTTTGGTACGATGGTCGTGCAATTTGTTGGTGGAGCACGCCTATTACAAACGGTTACTGGGCTCTCTTATCAACATGGCTTAATGCTGTTTGCTTTTACTGTTGGTCTTTATACAACCATCGGCGGGTTTCGTGCGGTAGTAATGACCGATACCGTGCAAGGGATCATGATGTTAATCGGGACTTTTGTGCTATTAGCAGGGGTGATCCACGCTGGTGGTAGCCTTGGCACACTAGTCACGGAACTGCATCGTATTGATCCTGCGTTAATTACCCCCTACGGCCCCGGTCAATTCCTCAGCCAGCCATTTATGTTGAGCTTTTGGATACTGGTTTGCTTTGGCGTGATTGGGTTACCCCATGCCGCCGTTCGTTGTATGTCTTATAAAGACAGCCAATCGCTGCACAAGGGTATAGTCTTAAGCACTATTATGATGGCTTTGTTGATGTTTGGTACTCACTTATCGGGAGCATTAGGGCGCGCTATCGTGCCGGATCTTACTAGCCCAGATCAAATCATGCCGACCTTAATGATCACCGTTCTTCCGCCTTTATTGGCAGGGATTTTCCTCGCCGGCCCCATGGCGGCGATTATGTCGAGTATTGATTCACAGCTAATCCAAGCCTCGGCGACATTATTAAAAGATCTCTATCTTAACTATATTAATCCCAGACTTATCGATGAGCCGCAGGCAGAAAGTAAGCTGACTCGCTTATCTTTGTGGGTGACGATGATTTTTGCTTTGTTGGTTTTTTTTGCAGCCACCAATCCACCGGAGATGATTGTCTGGCTTAACTTAATGGCACTCGGAGGCTTACAAGCGGTATTTCTCTGGCCTTTGGTGCTCGGTTTATATTGGAAAAAGTCTTCATCGACAGGCGCATTGAGTTCAATGATCGTTGGGCTTTCCACCTACACGAGTTTAATGTGGTTAAAACCTGATTTAGCGGGCATCCATCCCATCGTCCCCACCCTACTGTGTGGATTACTCAGTTTTATTATGATGAGTTATCTAAAACCGGATGCAAGGCAACAGCTTAAAGAAAGTATGGTTGAGCGTTAAGTGAAGCCAAGCAAGGTGCATTTTGATTGTTATTATTCTTTGGATGACCACAAGGTTAATAGAGACAAAAAAGCGAGCCATCGAGGCTCGCTAGCATGATTGTGAGTTAAAATTTACAGTAACTCAATCGACTGCTGGGCAATCACGAATTCTTCGTTCGTGGGGACAACAAGGACCACTGCGCCTAATGGCTCTGATCTGGCGATGATCCCAGCATTGCCGAAACGAGCCTGTTCATTCGCCTGCTCATCTTCTACAAAGCCAAGAATTTTTAAATTGCGTAAGATTTCACGGCGGATAGGCAGGGCATTTTCACCAATACCACCGGTGAAAATAATCCCATCTAAAGAATCCAAGGCAGCAAGATAAGAAGCGATGTATTTCGCCACGCGGTAAGTAAACACTTGGAAGGCTAACGTCGCGCCTTCGTGGCCTTGATCCATCGCTTCGAGAATACCACGCGCATCACTGGTTAAACCGGACACACCAAGGAAACCAGACGCTTTATTTAATGAGTTAAATACCTGCTCTTGCGTCCACCCTTTTTTCAACAAGAATTCGATGATCCCAGGGTCAAGGTCACCGCATCGAGTGCCCATCATCAAACCAGATAAGGGGGTAAAGCCCATACTGGTATCGACACTTTGACCATCTTTAATCGCACAAACGGATGCACCATTACCTAAATGCACCGAGATAAAACTGCTTTGTTCAATGGGCTTATTGAGCATTTTGGCCGCTTCACGGCTGACGAAGTAATGACTGGTACCATGAAAACCATATCGGCGAATGCCAAATTCGGTATAGAGCGATTTAGCAATACCACCAGTGTAAGCCTTCGGTGGCATCGTTTGGTGGAAGGCGGTATCAAAAACCGCAAACTGTGGCAGCTCAGGAAAAGCATGCATCGCTGCACGCATACCAATCGCATGAGCTTTGTTATGCAGAGGAGCTAAATCACTCAACGCTTCGACTTCTTGTACAATTTTTTCATCTAACTTAACGGTTTTTGTGAACTTTTCACCGCCATGAACGACGCGGTGTCCTATCGCCACCACCTCATCGATAAGACCGTAAGTTTTGACTAACTCAACCAGTTTTTCTACCGCTAACTGATGGTGGTTATTTTCACCTTGAATGGTGCAACTGGCTTTTTCTCCGTTACATTTCCAGCTCATTCGAGCATCATCCAGCCCAAAGCATTCACCGAGACCACTCAATACGGCATCACCCGTATTAGAATCAATAACCGCAAATTTCAGTGATGAGCTACCAGAGTTAATAACCAACACATACGAGTTCGACATGGGGAGTATCCTGTATTCGACTATGAGTTTGAAGCCTGCGCTTCTCTTTTTTCGTGCTACCCATTATTCAATAATTTTTGAATCTTTCAACTTTTGTTTTGTTGTTTTACTCAGTTAAGCCGCTTCTTTTATTGATCTGTAACAAATAATCTATTCTTTTCTAGCGAGAAATATTTCTCTACCCTTATCCGCCTCGATAAAAGCCTCATCTTAAGCGGTGTGATAAAGACACATTCTTTTACCTTCCAGCTCTAAGACTCGAAAAGGCGTTTCGTAAATGTCTTCTAGTACCGAAGCTTGGATCACCTCTTCCACCGACCCACTGGCTACTACCATTCCCTTTTTTAGGGCAATAATCCGGTCGGAATAACAGGAAGCAAAATTGATATCGTGAATGACCACTACGACCGCTTTGTTTAAATCATGCGCCAGACGGCGGATCGTTTCCATAATCTGCAGTGAGTGTTTGATATCTAAGTTATTCAGCGGTTCATCCAAAAAGACACAATCGGTATCTTGAGCCATGACCATCGCGATAAACGCCAGCTGGCGTTGACCACCGCTCAATTCATCAAGGTATTTATGCTCCATGCTTTTAATATCAAGATAGGCAATCGCTTGATCAATGATCGCGTTATCCTCTACCGTGAGCTTACCTTGAGAATGTGGAAAACGTCCAAAAGCAACCAACTCACGCACAGTAAAGCGCATGGTCAGGTTGTTGGCTTGACGTAAAACGGACAATTTTTTGGCGAGGCTTTTGGTATCCCAATCCACCAATTCACGGCTTTCAATCCAAACTTTACCTTCATCACGTGACATTAAGCGGCTTGCCATTGATAACAAAGTGCTCTTGCCTGCCCCATTCGGACCAATAATTGAGGTCACCTGGCCTTTCGAAAATTGCGCGCTCGCTTGATGAACCACAGCTTGAGAGCCGAAATACTTGGTCAGTTTGTCTAATTGAATCATAACGGGCTACACCACTTTATTACGCAAGAGAAGAGAGAGGAAATAAATCCCACCAATGAAGTTAATGATCACGCTCAAGGTAGTCCCGAATGAGAATACGTTTTCTACTATCCATTGACCGCCTAGAAGCGCGACGACCGACATAGCAGAGCAGGCGATCAGCAGCACACGATGCTGATAAGAGCGTAACCATTCACGAGTTAAATTGGTCACCAGCAAACCGAAAAACATTACCGGCCCCACTAAAGCCGTCGAAATAGAAACCAACACGGCACTCAGCAACATCACATCACGCGTGGTGCGCTTGACATCAACGCCGAGGCTGATCGCATTATCATTATCGAGCCAAAAAACATCGAGCGTACGATGCATACGGAACAGTAAATAACTCACCACAAGTAATAGCGGTGATACGGCATAAACCAATTTCACGTTAACATTATTGAAGCTGGCAAACATTTTGGCTTGTATCGCCGCAAAGTCATTTGGATCCATCAACATAATGAAAAATGAGGAAAAGTTCGAAAATAGCTGACCTAAAATAACCCCCAACAACAAAAGAACAATAATGTTATTGCGCTGACGGCGAAAATAGAAAGTGAAAAGCAAGCTCGAAAAAACCAGCATAGCAGCAACCGATAACGCAAAATTTAAATAGCTATTGAGCATAATCACGCTGAAGCTGCCAAATAAAACCACCACTAACACTTGCACCAAAAGGTACAAGGCGTCAAACCCCATGATACTCGGCGTCAAAATTCTATTGTGAGTAATGGTTTGAAAAGCTAAAGAGGATTGAGCAATAGCAATAGCAGCTACCACAATCGCTAACACTTTGGGGATCCGACGAGAAAAAAAATACTGATAGTTATCGGCGTTAAGGCCAACGCTAATAAACAGAACGGCAAATAATAACGCCAGTACCATCATCAATATCGTTTTATGTTTATCTTGCATGCTGAGGACCTCTCAAAATCAACACGATAAACGCAATGCCGCCAATAATACTGATGATCATCGAAATCGGTATTTCATAAGGAAAAATCAGCACACGACTGATAATGTCGCAGAGTAGAACGAGGGAAGCGCCAAACAGCGCAGTGCGTGGAATATTTTTACGCAGGTTATCGCCATAAAAATAACTGACTAGATTAGGGACGATCAGTCCTAAAAAGGGCAATTGTCCAACGATCATCACTACCGATGCCGCCATAATGGAAACCAAACACACACCGAGAGTGAGCACTTGTTGATAATTAAGACCGAGATTAATCGCAAAATCTTTACCCATCCCAACAGCGGATATTCTTGCGGCATATAAATAGCTCAACATAGCGACCGGAATCGCAATATACAGCAGCTCGAAGTCACCACTCAGTAAGTTAGCAAAATTAGCCACCGCCCAACCCGATAAGTTTTGTAATGCGTCGTAACGATAAGCGATAAAAGTCGCGGCAGATTGAACAACACTGCCAAAAATAATCCCAATCAGCGGAACAAACACCACATTCTTAAATTGAATACGTTGGATCAGTTGCACAAACATCAAGGTACCGATCATCGCCGTCGAGAAAATCAGTAATAAGCTCTCGCCATGACCAAAAATCACTAAGCTCAGCACGTAGCCAAGCATCGCACATTCGATCGTGCCGGACGTTGAAGGTGCAGCAAAACGGTTTTGACTAATTTGCTGCATGATAAGACCAGCAATGCTCAATCCACCACCGGCTAAAAGTACTGCCAATAAACGCGGTATACGGCTCGTCAACAACAATTGCCAAGCCACTTCATCCCCTTGCATCAACGCAAAAAAAGACAGTTGTCCCACACCAACGAACAAGGAAACTAAACTCAGTATTAGGAGCACGAGTAATAACTTTTTCAAAGTTAACCTCAAATAACGACAAAAATGAAATCAAATCTAGCAAGAAGGTAAGCAAAGCCTAGAGCATCAATCTTATGATGATTAGAGAAAACCAGTTTCGTTAATCCACAAGCTTCAATAACGATTGGTTGATGATAGTTATCTAAGAGCGCTAACAGACTCAGAGCATCAACCAAGTCTGCTAGTGAACTAATGTAAACCATGTGAAACCGCTGGCTAATGACGATTATTAAACATTAACAAGACAGCAGTCTCACACAGAAAACCGATAGAATTAATGAAGGCTAACTTGCATATCACTTAGCATCTGCTCGGTCGCGGTCACACCAGCAATCGACAAGTACCAAGCATTCAAATCTAAAAATACCATGCGATCTTGCTTATAGGCATCGGTCGCTTTAATCAACGGATTTTCAAATTCATCACGGGTATGGCTTTGTCCTTTATTGACCAACTTATCGCGGTCGATAATAAACAGCGTTTGAGGGTTGTTTTGACGAATGTATTCGTAAGAAACTAAATTACCATGGTTAGCCGTTTGCTTGACCTGTGCGGCTTCACTGAATCCAAAATCTTTATAAATCGCAGCAAAACGGGAATTAGCGCCAAAGGTGGTAATATTGCCACCAGAACTCATTACCGTCATCGCTTGTGCGTGATGCTGTTGATTGTAAGCGTTAACTTCAGCGAACTTTTTATCTAACTGGGCAATTTTTTCTTCAACTTTATCTTCAATAGCAAAAATTTTACCTAAATTGCGCCACTGAGCTTGAGTGCTCTGCCAATACGGTTGGTTATCATCCACCGCAAATACTACGGTTGGCGCAATTTTATTTAATTCATCATAAGCCGTTCGTGCAGCGCGCGGACCAGTAATGATCAGATCCGGTTTTTGCATAAAAATACGCTCAAAATCAGGCTCAAATAACGAACCTGCAGGAGCGTAATCGTCTCCTCGGTATTTGGCTAAATAATCCGGTAACTCAGCAACTTTTGAGACGGCGACAGGATTAATTCCAAAATAATCAACAGCGTCTAATGGGCCAACACCAATGACCACCACACGTTGAGGATTTTGCGGTAAGGTGGTTTTACCCATTTGATGCTCAATGGTCACATTGGCGGCGTGGACTGACATTGAAGTGAGCAAGCCCAACGCTGCCCAACTGATTATTGATTTCATACGATTCCTTACTGGCGAAAATGACTGCGATATATTTTGATAAGCATTCGCATTAGTGTCGGGAACTATAACCAGTTCTGTTTTCCCTCGCAATAGCCATCGTCCGATTTGGTTAAGATTGAACGCTAAAATCCTTTAAGCACAATATTGACTATCGTCTGACATTCATATTATTGATGATAAAAGACAATTAAAACGCTCTATCAATCGATTGAGAAAATCAACCGCAGTTATACTGGACGAAGAGTCAATAAGGTGATCAGTAGGCTAGCAAGCGTCGATCCCAATACACACAGTAAAAAACATAACTTCGCCGTATGCTGACGGGTGAAACGAACAATAAAAGGGGCTGAAATAAATATCCCGAGACAAACCAAACGTATATCGAACCATGCAAACCACGATAATAAGGTGACCACGCCAATCACACTAATGAGCCAACGTGACGAAACCGCCACTTTCATCCCCATCCCAACTAAAAAAACCACCGTTGCTAACCACGCTAACATAAACACCACATATGATATTGATTCTCATTTAAATAATGTAGAGACTCCAAAGACCGAAAGCAATAGCCAGCCTAAAAAAAACCTTATCATTAACGTGGCATTAATTCATATCATCCAATAATAGGTTAAGTTAGTACCATCAATTCGGATTAGTTTATCTAATCATAAGTATAGAATTATATCGTGCTAGCTTCATCACTTTTTGATTGATTAACCGTATACTGATGACTAATATCACGCGCCGTAAACACTGGTTTGCTGGTTGTTTTTATTCATCCTTGATATCAATCCTCACGCTTTAATGTTGTTAGGTGGAGAACGTAATGTCGGCAACATTTCCATTAGTCAAATTGACTTTCTTGATCGCAATTTTAGCGGCAGTAGGTCAAATGACACAAACCATGTATGTCCCATCTATTGGTCATATGGCTGGAGAGTTTTTAGTTTCTCCATCAGCGCTACAAGCCGTGATGGCGTGTTATTTGATTCCCTATGGTCTATCACAGTTTGCTTATGGGCCACTGTCTGACCGCTTAGGCCGAAAACCGATCATCATTGTCGGATTGATTATTTATATTTTCGGGACTTTGATGGCATTATTCGCTCATCAGTACCACTGGTTTTTAGCTGGTAGCTTTATTCAAGGTCTTGGTATTGGCTGTGGTGGCGCGATGTGCCGTACACTCACCCGTGACTGTTTTACCGGCAGTAAACTTCATCAAGCCAACAGCTTGATCAGTATGTGTTTGATTTTCTCACCACTGATTGCGCCAGTATTGGGTGGCTACTTAACCGAAGCGTTTGGCTGGCGATCTAGCTATCTGTTTTTATCGCTATTTGCAATTGCAGTGCTGATTACAATGCTGACTAGCCTAGTCGAGACCTTACCGAAAGCGAACCGCAGAAAAGAACCTGTGATGCGCAGTTATCAGTTTGTGATGTCGGATCACCGCTTTCAAGGTTACTTAATCTGCTTAGTCGCGACCTTCGCTGGTTTAGCGGTCTTTGAAGCGGCTGCAGGCGTATTATTGGGTGGCGTCTTAGCTCTGCCAGCGACGACCGTTAGCTTATTGTTTGTCACGCCCATTCCGGGTTACTTAGCTGGCGCTTGGTTATCTAGCGTCGTCGCGCAAAAATACAGTGAAAAACAAGCGTTGCGTGTCGGTCTAATGGCGATTTTTTGTGGCTCAATGATTGTCCTTATCCCTGGTCTATTTGACCAAACGACCGCATTAACACTCATTGGTGGCGCAACGGTGTATTTTCTCGGTGCGGGCATTTTGTTCCCCGCGGCGACAACCGGAGCGCTCAATCCGCTGCCTTACCATGCTGGTACTGGTGGTGCGATATTAGGCGGAATGCAAAACTTAGGCGCGGGCTTAGCCACGCTAACCGCCTCTTTGTTTCCTACGACTAACCAGCTTCCTCTGGGGATCATTATGTTATTGATGTCCATGCTGGCGATACTGGGTTTAAAGCGAGTCTACAAGCCGCAAGACCCATCACAGTCAATGCCACTACCAATTTGATATGACCATGTTCTTTCGATTTGAGGTTGTTTGAGTACAACCTCAAACAAATCAGGGGCGTATTGATTACGCCCCTGATGCTTTGTGATTAATTTTTCAGGATTAAAAAGGGATTTCAAGCTGTAAAAACCAATCGGTTTGCGACATTTCATGCCAACGATAATCGAGACGTAAACGAGGTAAGCCGTTTCTTTTATCGCCATAAGCCAAACTGAACGCCACACCGTGATTTTTTAGCCACTCCTCTAAAGTCATTTCCACTTCTTGCTCAGCAAGCTCGTCAGGCATCCAGACACTGACGCCAAAATAACCTTGCTGATAATTAGAACTGACCATCGGATCGGCCTTGATCACACTACTTGCAAGCCATCCCGTCCAGTAGTCATCCGGTTTCTCTAATCGATTCACCGACAAAGTCAGCCCAGTATAATTAGCTTCTCGCCATTCATCACACACCGTTTGATGGCTAAAAATAACCGAACGGATTGACAAAGATTGCTCAACGCCATCGTAAGGCGAACAATCCATTACCGAGCTGGATAACATCAACCATCCCCACACTACTGGCTGCATCATTTGGCGATGACTCTTTGTGCATTTTGCATACGATTAGCGATACACCTGAAGTTGTTCAAGGAGCGCGGCAACACTCGGAGTGGTTAGACCTTGGATATTTTCCCTCGCGGCGATAGCCTGACGAATATCGGTACTACGAATGTTCACTTTTTCTGGGCAGACCATCACCGACCAATGCTGCACAATTTCTTCTGCTCGATAAAACTCGTGGAAACGAAAGAAGTTATCTGGACCAATCACAAATGTCAGTTCAGCATCAGGCCATTGGCTCTGTAAATGCGTCAACAGAGCATAGGTTGTCACGCTCTGATCCGGTTGCCATAACGCTTGCTCTATCGCCAACAACTCGATATGGCTGGTAGCCAAGTCTTTAATAAAAGCGTCGACTAAACGACAGCGTAATGTGTAATCCAGCATGGTTTTACCCCAAGCATGGCTAATGCTGGGGATTAATAATACGCGATCAAAATGGCTCAGCGACTCAAGGACATGTTTATGCCCTAGTGACGGTGGATTAAACGCACTACCAAAGACGGCCACTTTTTGCATCGTTTCCTCAATTCAAGACTCAGCCCGTATTCACGGTTTTCTAATTTCATGTTTGCGGTATGATATACCTAAGTCACCTCATTATGCGAGCCTTAGCCACCTCGGTTTAGCAAGCCAGAAAGGAAATCTTATGGAACACATCATTCGACAAGAAATGCGCGTACAACCTAGCATTGATCCTCACTTTGAAATTGAACGACGCGTCACATTTATTAAACGCAAACTTTTAACGTCTGGCTGTCAATCGTTAGTCCTTGGGATCAGTGGCGGTGTCGATTCAACCACGTGTGGCCGCCTTGCACAGCTCGCCGTTGATCAACTCAATCAAGAACAACAAACGCAAGCTTACCAATTTATTGCCGTTCGCCTACCTTATGGTGAACAAAAAGATGAGCAAGAAGCTCAGTTAGCTTTATCGTTTATTCAACCCACTCATGCGGTCTCGGTCAACATTAAAGCGGGCGTCGATGGTTTACATGCAGCTTCGCATCAAGCACTCGCCAACACTGGCTTATTGCCTAATGATCAAGCCAAAGTCGATTTTGTCAAAGGCAATGTCAAAGCGCGAGCACGTATGATTGCCCAATATGAAATCGCTGGCTATGTTGGTGGCTTGGTGCTGGGTACCGACCATTCTGCGGAAAATATTACTGGCTTTTACACCAAATATGGTGATGGTGCCTGTGATTTAGCGCCGCTATTTGGCCTCAATAAGCGCCAAGTGCGCTTACTGGCCGCCACACTGGGCGCTCCTGAAGTCTTAGTTAACAAAGTTCCTACGGCTGATTTAGAAGAGCTAGCTCCACAAAAAGCCGATGAAGACGCGCTTAATCTCACTTATCAACAAATTGATGATTTTTTAGAAGGTAAACCCGTCCCTCGTTATGTGGCTGAACGTTTGATTCATATCTATCAAGTCACTCAACATAAACGACAGCCGATCCCAACCATTTATGACGAATCATTGTAACCAGCGTGGTGCATGATTCGGATTCACCTTCCGTTGCCTAAAAACAGCCGAGCCTCCGCTCGGCTTTTTCTTGCTTTCAGCGTTAAAAACTACACTTTGGCTACATTAACACCTTAAAAAGATTAACTTTTTCGGATTTTAACGGGACAAAGATCACAATAAGTCACTTCCATTTTTAAAATGTAAATATGTGTGAACTTCACTTCATACTTTTTGTGGATGAAATCAGAAAATACGCTGGTTAATCCGTTAATTACGCCAAGATATTCAACTTATTGAGCAATAAATCGTCTCAGTCACAGAATATTCACCCGGCTCACTTGAACAGCAAGATAGAGATGAAATACCGAGCATTTCTAGACACGCTGTCCGAGTGAATTGGGATACCCAATTTTAATGATAAGGTCAGGTTAGTATGTTGTATTTGGAATTCTTATTCCTATTAATAGTGTTATACATTGGTTCCCGTTATGGTGGGATAGGCCTTGGTGTTGTCTCAGGCATTGGCTTGGTGGTGGAAGTCTTTATTTTTAAAATGCCGCCGACCTCGCCTCCGGTAACGGTCATGCTGATCATTTTAGCCGTGGTCACTTGTGCCTCGATCCTAGAAGCGGCGGGTGGCTTAAAATACATGCTGCAAGTTGCCGAGAAGTTGTTACGCCGTAACCCAAGGCAAGTCACCATGATTGCTCCTTTAGTCACCTACACCATGACTTTTCTGCTTGGAACGGGTCATGCGGTTTACTCGATTATGCCGATCATTGGCGATGTCGCATTAAAAAATGGTATTCGTCCCGAACGTCCGATGGCCGCCGCTTCCGTTGCTTCACAAATCGCCATTACGGCTTCGCCCATTTCTGCCGCTGTTGTTTACTATCTTGCAGAGCTATCGACAATTAATCACAACATCACGCTGTTATCTATTTTGATGGTATCGGTACCTGCGACGTTATTTGGAACCGTGTTGATGTCGCTCTACAGCATGCGTAGAGGTAAAGAGCTCGAGCAAGATCAGGACTATCAAGAACGCCTAAAAGATCCTATCTTCAAAGAGAAAATTCTTAGCACAACCGCCACATCATTAGATGAAGTCCTCCCAGCCGCGGCAAAGAATTCTGTCATGCTCTTTATTCTCTCGATTGTGATCATTGTTTTGATCGCCATGTTCCCTGAAGTCAGAACGATTTCGGGTAATAAGGCGATTGATATGGCGACCGTGATTCAAATGATGATGCTTTGTTTTGGCGGTATTATTTTATTAGTCGCTAAAGTTAATCCGAAAACCGTACCAGAAGGCGTCGTCTTCAAATCGGGGATGGTGGCTGCGATTGCCATTTTTGGTATTGCTTGGATGTCGGACACCTATTTTCAATATGCGATGCCACAATTTCGCTCAGGGATCATTGATATGGTGAACGCCTATCCTTGGACCTTCGCACTGGCATTATTTATTGTGTCGGTTGTGGTGAACTCACAAGCGGTCGTTGCGAAGATGATGCTACCGGTCGGTGTAGCACTGGGACTCGAACCTGCGTTATTGATCGGGTTAATGCCTGCGCTGTACGGTTACTTCTTTATTCCGAACTACCCTTCTGATATCGCTACCGTCAACTTTGATATGACGGGGACCACCAAGATCGGCAAATGGTATTTTAACCACTCATTCATGGCTCCCGGTTTAGTGGGCGTGATCAGTGCGTGTTGTGTGGGCTATGTGCTCGGACAAATTGTGATTGGTTAATCACTAATCCACTCAGCTGATAATAACCAGCCGCATCGTTTACGCTTGATGCGGCTGGTCTTTTGGTCATTACACAAGGTTAATCAATTAAGATCACGGAACGTTATGACCTTTGGATGCCACCCAAACTCGGTACCATTGTTCGCGGGTTAACGTTAGTGATAATGCCTCAACCGCAGCTTGGGTACGCTGGATATTGCCGGAACCGAGGATCACCACTGGGTTAGAGGGTAAACAACGCACCCAAGCATACACCACTTGATCGATACTCTGTGCGCCAATCTCGTCGCGTATTTCTTCCAGTACCTGACGTACTCGGGCAATTTGCTCACTCTGTCCGTTAAACAGTTGACCACCGGCTAAACAT
The DNA here is from genome assembly GCF_009904835.1 of Vibrio sp. V33_P6A3T137. Classification (NCBI taxonomy): domain Bacteria; kingdom Pseudomonadati; phylum Pseudomonadota; class Gammaproteobacteria; order Vibrionales; family Vibrionaceae; genus Vibrio; species Vibrio sp. V33_P6A3T137. Next base: position 16,655 of record NZ_WXWK01000127.1, read on the forward strand.
GACCACGCCATCGGTCTGGTCCGTAAACGTTGCAATTGATCCAAAGTACCATCATGCGCAACTTGAATATTCAGCGGATTAATCTCAACTTGGTTGGTAATCAAAGGCTTAGATAAGCGTGATTGTAATAAGTCAAATTGAGCTGGAGAAAAGTTCGATACGCCAAAATGTTTGACCTTGCCGACTTTATGTAAGTCCGAGAACACTTCGGCTACTTCATCGGCATTCATCAATGCATCTGGTCGGTGAAGCAATAACACATCAATTTCATTAACACCGAGACGTTGTAATGAATGATTGACCGACTGATAAAGGTGCGCTGAACTGGTGTCATAATGATTTATTTTTTGCGAAGGATAACTATCGCCGCACAATTTAATGTCGCACTTAGTAATGATTTGCAGTTGGTCACGTAAAGCTGGTTCAAGAGCCAAGGCCTCACCAAATAAACGTTCACATTGATAATTACCATAGATATCAGCATGATCAACGGTACTGATACCTAATTCAAGATGCTGCTTAATAAATGTTAAACGAGCTTGCGGCGTCATGTTCCATTCCCCAAGACGCCAGTACCCTTGCACTAGCTCAGAAAATTCTGGGCCTTGGGAAGCCATCGTGACTTTCTCAATCATTGTTTTTACTCCTTTATCTTGCTCTCTATTTAATTTTATAGACGAAACTTGCTACGCCACTTCCGATAAGCAAGCGGTTAAAATTAATCATTATCGATCACGGTTAACCAACGCACTTCAATATCCTTACCATCGGTCAATAACTCAACGTGTCGTCCAGACATCGACCACTGCTGCCGCTTCGGAAAACGATGAGCATGATGGTTAAGAAATAAGATTAACTGGCGATCAACGTCAGAGCTGGTTTTATCGTTCCGTTGATCATCAACGGAAAAAATAGCCTCAGCGATCTGGACGCGATCAACTTGAAAGCCATCTCGGCGCAGCGCTAATTGCAATTGACTCCAGTCATGAGCCGAATAGGTCAGATGTAAGACTAACATGACTGGCTGTTCGTTCATAAAACGGATGCTTGCCCAAACTAATGTTGAGTAATAATAAAATTCATCACTGCACCATCGCAGCTGATCACTCTCCTCAGCGCACTCTAACCACTGGTGACTTTCTTGCCATTCAGACAAGGTCGGTAGAGCGTGATTGGGGTTGAGAAACGGTAACAAAAAATCTTCATGTACGGCTTGAGCAGGTAGGCTAAATAAACCAAACCATAATAGCCATTTACCCATCGTATGTTTCCTCGGCCAGCTCTAGTACAAAAGTACAAACGAAAGAGAGCATACCTCTCTTTTCACAACCACATCATGCCGATTCTTAATCTCAGCAACAAGCGCCTTAGACTCTACGCCCCCAAAGGCCAAGCAGTGAACTGCATCAAACTTTTAGGGCGTAGTCAGCAAGAATGATGTCAAGCGATACCCGACCACTTATGGTTAAGGATGAAATTCGGTTTACTCTCTTCCTCGCCTTTCTACCTCTGGCTACGACAGCGGTGAATTGCCATTGGCAGGGGATATCATCATTCAAGGAATAAAAAGAATGAAACTGCACACGCTAACCTACGCAATGATGCTAGCCGCACCAGCGGTACTGGCCTCACCCAATATCACCATTTCGACTACCACCAATAGTCGAGATTTCCCACTCAGCGCGACAACGCCGTTAGTCATACCGTTAACCAAGGATAACTACACGCTAAAAATCAGTGGTATTGAGGGCGACTGTCACGCTGACAGTGAACAAGCCGTTCGTTTTAATACTCCCATCAAGCTTAACTGTGGTGCCGTGACAGAATTACCGCTGAATATCCGCTTTACTGGTGATTATGCGTTCAGTTTTGATGACCAACATAAAACCCTCGCCTTTGTTCGTCAGCCAACCACAGCGAAACAAACCGAATTTCAACGCCCGCTACCTTCGGTTGTTTGTGAGCAATATCAAGGTGGAGAGGTTACCTTGACCTTAGCCGATAGTTTTGCTGAAGGCACCGAATTAAAAGACGCGATGAGCGGTCAAATCGTTACGGTCAACAACGGGCAGGTCTCTTTAACACCCTCCCCAACCAGTGGCGGACTTATTCTGCTTGCTCCGCTAAAGAGTGAGCCACAGCCTTTCACTTACCGTAATGCCAATATCTATTTTGTTATGGTTGACCGTTTTTATAACGGTGATCCGAGTAACGATCACAGTTATGGCCGTAAAAAAGATGGCCAACAAGAAATTGGTACCTTTCATGGCGGCGATCTCAAAGGGGTAATTAAAAAGCTCGATCACATTAAAAGTCTTGGCACCGATGCGATTTGGCTCTCACCTATTGTCGAACAAGTGCATGGCTTTATCGGTGGTGGCGATAGCGGCTCCTTTCCTTTTTATGCCTATCACGGTTATTGGACGCGAGATTTCACCAAAATCGACGAAAACTTCGGCACCGATGAAGATCTCGCCACCTTAGTGGCAGAAGCCCATAAGCGAGGCATAAGAGTCCTACTCGATGCGGTACTCAACCATACTGGCTACGCGACTTTAGCGGATTTGCAGTTCGATGGCATTGACGTTGTCAAATCTAGCGCTCTGCCTGAACAATGGAGCGATTGGACGCCAAAAACTGGCGAAACGTGGCACAGTTTTCATCAATATATTGATTATCAAAACTCAAATTGGCAGCAATGGTGGGGCAAATATTGGGTACGTGCCGGGCTGCCGGGTTATCCAGCGCCGGGCTCAAGCGATTTAACCTTAACGTTAGCGGGATTGCCTGATTTTCTCACTGAAGCTGACGTGCCTGTCACGCCGCCTCAATGGCTAATCAATAATCCAGGAACACGAGTCCAAGCACGCGACAATTATACCGTCACTGATTATCTGATTGAGTGGCAAACCGATTGGGTAAAACGTTTTGGTATTGATGGCTATCGCATTGATACCGTTAAACATGTCGAAGGGGAAGTATGGCAACGCCTGAAATCAACCGCTAGCCAACGCCTTGATGAATGGCGCGCCAAACAGGGCAAACAAGGTGAACCGTTCTGGATGATGGGCGAAGTTTGGGCGCACAGTGCTTATCGTAGCCCATATTTTGATGATGGTTTCGATGCGCTGATCAACTTCGATTTACAAAAAAGAATGGACCGCGGCGCCGCTTGTTTAAGCACCATGGAGGATGTGTACCAAGCCTATTCGCAAACCCTCGCCAAACATGCTGATTTTAATCCGGTCAGTTATATGTCATCTCATGACACGGAACTATTTTTTGGGCGCTTTAAATCACTTGAGATGCAGCGTAATGCCGCGAATGTTCTGCTGCTCACTCCAGGAGCAATCCAAGTTTACTATGGTGATGAAGTCGCTCGCGAAGTCGGTCCTTATGCGGATGATTTTCATCAAGGGACTCGCTCTTCAATGAACTGGCAGTGGGATAACGATCGCGCAGCCTTACTGCAACACTGGCAAACCTTAGGCCAATTTCGCCAAAATAACCCTGCAATTGGTGCAGGAGTTCATCAACCAATCCCACAAGACAATGCTTACGTCTTTTCACGTACGTTAGACAATAATCGCGTCGTCGTCGCCTTTGTCGGCCAATAACCCTGTTTTTAAAACCCACCAAGCTGCTGTTTAGCCTCTAATAAACAGCAGCTTAAACTGCTTTTTTCTGGTCATTTCAAACAAAATCTTAGCCTAACGCTCAATCTCCTACTGGTACAACCACAAAATTTCTATAAGACATTGATGAAATGTACTTTTATAATCCGCCCCTCACACTAACAAAACCAAACATTTGACATTATTAAAACAAATTTTTAACATTAATTTTTTGATGTTACAGAC
>NZ_WXWK01000060.1:0-20345 GCF_009904835.1 Vibrio sp. V33_P6A3T137
CAATCATACTAGTCGATTAGCACGTTAAACTCGCCAACAAATAAAAAGATTAATAATGCTCTATAGTCATAATGTTAGTTAACACAATGGCATAACAAAACTAACGTTATCACTACGCAAATAATCGCTTTCCCAATCGCCAGTTACATTGAATTCAACCAGAATTATTAACTTTATTAATATGAGGAATCTATGTCAGACGTCATCAATCAAGAGCGTTCAGACATCGAGACGAAGAGTTATCAAGAACTGCATCGTCCATCATCTGAGTTTGCTAGCCGCTCCGATTATCTAGACCATGAACTGCAAATCATGAAGCCTCGTCGCTTCGCGTTGAACCTTCCTGGTCGCGACTTCCGCTTTGAATGGGAAGATTTGGTCCCAGCTCTCGCTGGAACCATTGGTATTATTGCCATGTACTCTGCGGTAATGATGTCTTGGGCCGAAGGATTAACCGCCGCTTGGGATCATATCGAACTGGGTAAAGAGTTTGCGATTGAGGTCGCTCGGGTTGAAATGCTGATCCCCGCGCTTTTGTTCTGTATTCTTTCTTCTGGATTTTTTAATCCGCGCGCTAACCTTGCTGGCAACCACGGTCCAATGATCCCCCTCATTGCTACCATCGCCCTAGCAGGTGCTCACCCACTTGCTTTAGCTATTTTATTGGGGGTATTTGGTCTATTACTCAGCTACTTTAAAGGTGGCTCTAAGCTGGTCAACCTGACATCGGAAGGCACCGCTGGCGGACTATTAATCTTCCTCGGTTTTACCGGTGCGATGAGTCAAATTGGCTCCATTCAGACCTGGGCAACCGGTTTGGAATCTGCGACTATCGAAGCGGGTAGCCTTGGTTATATCGGTTTAATCGTATTGGGCATTAACATTGTTATCTATGCACTTTTAGCTAAATACGGTAAACGCTGGTTAGCCATTCCTATCTGTGCTTTTTCTGGTTTACTGATTGCTTTGGCACTTGGTGCTGGCTTTGATTTAACCTTTCAAACTGAAATGGGGCTACCAAATTTAAGTCCAGTTTACTGGTGGGGCTCAACCGAACAAGGTTGGATGCTTGGTTTACCTAACTTAGAGCACTTTATTGCTTCGCTACCTTTCGCCATCCTTGCTGTGGCAATGTGGTCACCGGACTTCTTAGGCCATCGAATTTTTCAAGAGCTTAACTATCCGCGTAAAACAGAAAAAGTCTTGATGGATGTGGATGACACGATGACCATGTGCTCGGTTCGTCAAATGGTCGGTACAGCCGTTGGTGGTGGTAACATTACATCGTCTTGGGGAACCTATATGATCCCGGCAGCCATCGCGAAACGTCCGATCCCAGCAGGCGCGATTTTATTGGGTTCATTGTGTATTATCGTCGCGATTCTTGGCTTCCCAATGGATGTTGCGGTATGGCCACCCGTTATGCGTATTGCACTATTAGTCGGCGTGTTTCTTCCACTACTAGAAGCAGGCATGCAAATGGTCAGAAATACCAAAGATGCACAGGCAGCGGGGATCTGTATCTTTGGTTCTGCGGTCGTCAATCCAGTATTGGCTTGGGCATTAACCATGTTTTTGGATAATAATGGTTTCATCGGTGATAAAGAACGCGCCTCACGCTTATCTTTCATCGATAAAATTATCATTCCTTGTGGGGTATTAATTATCTGTTTAGTCGCTATGCTAGCGGTCGGTATGCTTGAGAGCCAATACGGTCTTAAGGCATGGCTACATTAAGCAAGATACCAAAATTGAGTCTACAATGATTCACAAGTCTTGGTAGTACCTTGGGTAGTGTTTAAACACTACCCAAACTTTATCTGAATTTTTGAAGTTTTATTGATTTAGTTTAAGGTTTGCAATTTTTTTTTAGCTTACATTGGTTATTAAAGGGAACGAGTAATCCTATTTATACTCAAACAGATGAGTATATCGGTTTAACGATAAATAAGGTTATTCATAGAGTGTACTGCCTCTTGTGTGACACAAGATAGCTGGCTCAACGGCGAAACAGTACGTGTTTTTTCTACTATATAAAGGTAGGTATGTCATGGCAGAGCAATTTGCTAAAGCTTGGGAAGGTTTTGCTGCAGGTAACTGGCAAAATGAAGTTAACGTTCGTGATTTTATTCAAAAGAACTACACACCGTATGAAGGTGATGAATCTTTCCTAGTTTCTGAAGGTACTGAAGCAACCAATAAGCTTTGGGCACAAGTAATGGAAGGCATTAAACAGGAAAACGCAACTCATGCGCCTGTTGATTTTGACACTTCTGTTATCTCTACCATCACTGCTCACGATGCAGGTTACATTAACAAAGATCTAGAGACTATCGTTGGTCTTCAAACTGAGAAACCTCTTAAGCGTGCGCTGATCCCTAACGGTGGTATCCGTATGGTTGAAAGCTCATGCAAAGCCTACGATCGTGAGCTTGATCCTCAAGTTAAAAAAATCTATACCGAATACCGCAAAACGCACAATGCTGGCGTGTTCGATATTTACACTCCAGAAATCTTAGCCTGCCGTAAATCAGGGGTATTGACTGGTCTTCCTGATGCTTATGGCCGTGGTCGTATTATCGGTGACTATCGCCGCGTTGCGTTGTACGGTATTGACTTCTTAATGCAAGATAAACTGGCTCAGTTCACTTCGCTGCAAGAGAAATTTGAAAACGGCGAAGATCTGCATATGACCATGCAACTTCGTGAAGAAATTGCAGAGCAACACCGCGCGCTTGGCCAGATGAAAAAAATGGCAGCAAAATATGGTTTCGATATCTCTCGCCCAGCAGAGACCGCGCAAGAAGCCATTCAGTGGACTTACTTCGGCTACCTTGCCGCTGTTAAATCTCAAAACGGCGCAGCGATGTCTCTAGGTCGTACCTCTACGTTCCTTGACGTCTATATCGAACGCGATATGAAAGCAGGTAAAATCACTGAAGCTCAAGCTCAAGAGATGATTGACCATTTCGTGATGAAACTACGTATGGTTCGCTTCCTTCGTACCCCTGAATACGATGAACTCTTCTCTGGCGACCCAATTTGGGCAACCGAGTCTATGGGTGGTATGGGTCTTGACGGCCGTACGCTAGTCACTCGTACTAACTTCCGTTTCCTAAACAGCCTATACACCATGGGGCCATCTCCAGAGCCAAACATCACTGTGCTTTGGTCTGAAAAACTGCCTGATGGTTTCAAACGTTTCTGCGCCAAAGTATCGATCGATACTTCATCGATTCAATACGAAAACGATGACTTGATGCGCCCAGACATGGACTCTGATGATTACGCAATCGCTTGTTGTGTATCGCCAATGATCGTCGGTAAACAAATGCAATTCTTTGGTGCTCGCGCTAACTTAGCGAAAACCATGCTTTACACCATCAACGGTGGTGTCGATGAGAAGCTGAAAATCCAAGTCGGTCCTAAAATGGACAAGATCACTGGTGAGTATCTTGACTATGATGAGCTATGGGACAAGATGGACCACTTCATGGATTGGTTAGCTAAACAATATGTCACCTCATTGAACGCTATCCACTACATGCACGATAAGTACAGCTATGAAGCGGCACTTATGGCGCTGCATGACCGCGATGTACGCCGTACTATGGCTTGTGGTATTGCTGGTCTATCTGTTGCTGCTGACTCATTGTCTGCCGTGAAATACGCGAAAGTGAAACCGATTCGTGATGAAGATGGTATTGCTATCGACTTCGAAATCGAGGGTGACTATCCTAAATTTGGTAATAATGACTCACGCGTTGATGATATTGCTTGCGAACTGGTTTCTGTGTTTATGAACAAAATTCGTAAACTAAAAACTTACCGTGATGCGATTCCGACTCAGTCTATCTTAACCATCACCTCTAACGTGGTTTATGGTAAGAAAACGGGTAACACACCTGATGGTCGTCGTGCTGGCGCGCCATTCGCTCCAGGTGCTAACCCAATGCACGGCCGTGATGAAAAAGGGGCGGTTGCTTCATTGACTTCGGTTGGTAAACTGCCGTTTGCTGATGCAAAAGATGGGATTTCTTATACTTTCTCTATCGTGCCAAATGCACTAGGTAAAGATCAGGATTCACAACGTGCCAACCTTGCTGGTTTGATGGATGGTTACTTCCATCACGAATCAGGCATTGAAGGCGGTCAGCATTTGAACGTTAACGTGCTTAACCGTGACACGTTACTTGATGCAGTTAAACACCCAGAGAAATACCCACAGTTGACTATTCGTGTGTCTGGCTATGCGGTACGTTTTAACTCGTTAACGACAGAGCAACAGCAAGACGTTATCGCGCGTACGTTTACTGAATCACTGTAAGTTATTCGGACAATCGATCGATATTAATCAAAAACCTCGCTCTCTGAGCGAGGTTTTCTTTTGCATGGCATAAATCGTTGCAATATCACATCATCTATCGCTACATGAAAAAATCTGCTTACCTACTGAAAAATAAGCGTTACACTAGGGTCTAATGGATCTGAATGATAGGCATGCCCATCTCTGACCTACTCTTGTATTTACTACGGACAACGAAAAACGTATGGCTTTAACATTATTACGTGTACTCCCGCTGATTCTTTTTGCTCCATTTGTGTGGTCATCCACCCAATCGACCCTTTCCCTCAAAGTCGATAATGACGGTGTTTATGGCATGGATAGGGAATACACTAGTGGGCTTTTTCTTTCCTATACCTCAAGACCGATTACCCCCTATTGGTTTGCCAAGCCATTCAGCCTTTCAATCTGGGGAGCCTCAAGTATCGATAAATGGGAGGTGATGATTGGTCATAAAATGTGGACGCCTTCTGATATTGAGCAATATATCCCTGCCCCGAATGAACGCCCTTATGCGGGATTTTTACACAGCGAGTTTAATTACATCAGTTTACATCCCCAGCAAGCACAACGATTTAATCTCACGATAGGTACCACTGGAGATAGCGCGTTATCCGAACAAGCGCAAAAAATCGTTCACAGCATCACTAAGTCTGGCGATCCTAACGGCTGGGATTACCAAATAGACGATAAAATCGCCGGTAGTATTGGTTATCTTAGTCACTTCAATCTCTATCGCACCGCCTACGATCCATATTATGCTTGGGAACTGTCTGCGATTGGCGAAGTGAACGTTGGTAATTTTCGCAGCGATATTTCCTCAGGTATGATGCTGCGCTGGGGGACTGATTTAGCGGCTAACTTTGGCAGTGCGCAAATTGATAGTGAAACTCCTTTTCGCGCAGGGATGATCGGGGCTTCGCGCTCCGCTTGGTTCGTTTTCGCAGGCCTCGAAGCACGTTATCGATTTAATGATTTAACCATTGAAGGAGATAGGCCATTAGATGGATTACCTCTACAGCCCAGTGCCTATCAGGTGACGCTAGAACCTTTGCAAGCGACCGCGGTACTTGGCGTGGTATGGTATGGACCTCATGTCGGCGCAAGTTTTACTTTAACCACCAGTAATGCTGAGTATAAAGAAAGCAAACACCGCACCCACGGCACTGGAGCACTGTCTTTATTTGCCTTTTTCTAAATTAAGATAGTGACTCTTACTGATTGAGGATTAAGCTTCACCTTACTGATCTTAATCCTCTTTGGTACTTTAACACCGCCTCCTCAGTACAAAACTCATCCAACAGCAGCTAACTTATCCGAAGAAATCCTATTTAAACCCTACCTTTTGTAATAAAATAATCGGTAAATTCAGCAAATGAGAGCAACTTATGTCTACTACTGGTCGTATCCATTCATTTGAGTCTTGCGGTACAGTTGATGGCCCCGGTATTCGATTTATCCTCTTTCTGCAAGGTTGCTTATTTCGTTGTAAGTATTGCCATAACCGAGATACATGGGATACCCATTCAGGTAAAGAAGTCTCTGTTGAAGAGATCATCAAAGAAGCGAAATCTTATCGACATTTTATGAATGCTTCAGGCGGCGGGATCACCTGCTCCGGTGGTGAATCGATGCTCCAACCTGAATTTGTACGAGATGTCTTTCGCGCGGCTAAAGCCGAAGGGATCCACACTTGCCTTGATACCAACGGTTATATCCGTAAATACACCCCGGTGATTGATGAAGTCTTGGACGTCACTGATTTAGTGCTACTGGATATTAAACAAATTAAAGATGATGTTCATCAAGACTTAATCGGGGTATCCAATAAACGTACGTTAGATTTTGCACGCTATCTACACACGATTGGCAAAGCAACTTGGCTGCGTTATGTGGTCGTTCCGGGTTATACAGATGATGAAGAATCGGCCCATCTACTCGGACAATTTATTCAAGAGATGGATAATATTGAAAAAATTGAGTTATTGCCTTACCACAAGTTAGGCGCTCATAAATGGGAAGCGATGGGAGAAACTTATCCTTTAGAGGGCGTTAATCCGCCCAGTAAAGAAACCATGGATAAGATTGTTGATGTGCTAATGCAATATCATCACAACGTAAAATACTAAGCTTCCCTTCTGCAAATCCAACACCAGCACATGGCTGGTGTTTTGCTTTTGATTGACTCATTCACCTATCGGCTATAACACCCAGAAGCTAACGACACAGAAATAAACGTGCTAGAATTGTCGATAATTTATTCGGTTAAGATTAAATCTGTGTTGAGATCATGTTTCACAATCACCCATTGCTGTTAACCTAATCTTAAGCAAATTTATACCCAAAATACTTGGCAGTTCAGGTAGGAAGGGGATACCAACATCGATTACAGTGAGGTCAATAATGGAAATGACTAATGCACAACGTCTGATCCTATCTAATCAATACGTTTTAATGTCCCAACTTGATCCGGCCAACGCCGAACAATATAAACGGCTACAAACGATTATTGAACGGGGTTATGAATTACAAATGACTGAGCTCAATAAAGAATTTGGAGCAATTTCTGAAGCGCAATGCCGAGAAGTGATCGATGTCATGGAAATGTATCATGCCATGCAAGAGTCATACAAAATGCTCGATAGCAAATTGAGTAGTGACGTTGATGCTCGTCGCTTGAATTTTCTTGGCTATGATAGTGCCTCTGAAGCTCAACTGGTCAACTACGTGCGTTTTCTAATCAATACTGAAGGTTTATATCCTCAATTTGAACGTGGTGAGCACCACTTCAACAGCCAAGTGGCTATGGGTGAAAAATACCGACGCATGTTAACCACATGGCGAAATTGCCCAAGGCAATATCACTTATCAGCCAACGAACTCAACAAAATTATTAACGCTTAGTCCTGATACAAAAATAGAGAGGGTTTGTAAGCTCTCTCTATATCAATATATTAATATATATCAATCCTTGTATACCAATCCTTATTACTGCCCATTACGTCATACCTTTCGATGCTGATATAATTTGAGATAACATCATTTTAAGCGCAGCAAAAACTCACTCTACGATTAAAATAGGTAAACCACACCAAGGGTGCCCACGGTTGATGAATCACGGCCAATCACAGGGCTGGAAGAAATATCACGGTCTAGATTGGTATAGCGCAGACCGCCTGATATTCTAACATGTTGAGAAACCGACCAATAAGCCATCGCGCCAATAAAGTACTGCCCACTCCAACCAGCGTTGTATTGTTCTAAGCCACTACTTAGCGACTCTTGAGCTGACACACCATAAAAATGGTTATTGAGCTTATCAGAATTATAAGCATAACCCACCGAAGGCGTGATGCCCCAACGTTCAAAACGCAATGGGAAACGCAAAGCCACTTCTGCATAAACACCATCATGTCGCCCTGCGATATCCGAGCCAATCGTTGCCTCCCATAAACCCACTACCGTACGGTGTTGATAGCTCACTCCCCCTAAAATTGTTGACTTACGTTTATTGAGCTGGCGTATCTGTGGATCATCAGAATCATTAGGCTGTAATGTGCGAGGATCATAAGCCAACCGCAAGATTAGGTTTTGCTGAGAACGAATCGGCAACAGACGATATCCCGCATCAAAACCACGAAAAAAGAGATGCTCGCCTTCATAACCAATGATGGGGATCACGGTACGGTTGGAGGGCGTATCTTTATAAACGGCAGGCGAATAGGCGGCAGCGACACCCACTGACCATTGAGACATTTCAGCGTTAACATACCAAGGTGCAAATAGCATCGTTAACCCACTCATGGTTTTGACTATCGAATCTCTCATTCCTCACCTATTTTATCGATTATGTTGCAAAGATAACCATCATAGAAGTTCCCCTTAAGAGAAACAATCTTTGTTGTTCAATCACTTCTTGCCACTTTGCTTTGTTAATAATCATAAGACTGATAGCAACAATTCATCAGCACAATAGTTCTTAGCCAGAGACGTAATTTACGTCACGATTTGTAAATAAATACATAATCTTTAAGCAAAATCATCAATTGCGATCTAGGCTTAACGTATTAGGGATTTGTGTGTTTAAGCGGTTGTATGTCGAAGAGACATTTTTAGAGGGGAACTACCATGAGTATTTTTAACCACTTTCAGGCACGCTATGAAGCAGCCAAGGATGAAGAGATATCGATTCAAACGTTTTTAGATCTCTGTAAGGAAGACAAAAGCGCTTATGCTAACGCGGCAGAACGCTTATTGCTAGCAATTGGCCAACCTGAATTGGTCGATACTGGCAAAGATCCTCGTTTGAGTCGGCTCTTTTCTAACCGAGTCATTTCTCGTTATAAACCGTTCCAAGACTTCTATGGCATGGAAGAAGCGATTGAACAAATTGTTTCTTATCTTAAGCATGCAGCGCAAGGCTTAGAAGAACGGAAACAGATTCTTTATCTACTCGGCCCTGTCGGTGGTGGTAAGTCATCGATTGCTGAAAAACTCAAAGCATTAATGCAGCAATGCCCGATCTACGTATTATCAGCGAATGGTCAGCGCAGCCCGGTCAATGACCACCCATTCTGCTTGTTTGATGTCAATGAAGATGGCGACTTGCTCAAGCAAGAATACGGGATTGAAAAGCGCTATTTGCGCTCCATCATGTCACCTTGGGCAGCAAAACGTCTGCATGAATTTGGTGGCGATATCACGAAGTTTAAAGTCGTTAAAGTCCGGCCTTCTATCTTAGACCAAATTGCGATTGCCAAAACAGAGCCGGGCGATGAAAACAACCAAGATATCTCATCGCTGGTCGGTAAAGTGGATATCCGTAAGCTAGAGCACTATTCACAAGATGATCCCGATGCCTACAGCTACTCTGGGGCACTCTGTCGAGCCAACCAAGGCTTAATGGAGTTCGTCGAGATGTTTAAAGCACCGATCAAAGTGCTTCACCCACTGCTTACTGCGACTCAGGAAGGCAACTACAACGGTACCGAAGGGCTCTCCGCCCTACCCTTTGACGGCATGATCCTCGCTCACTCCAACGAATCAGAGTGGCAGACATTCCGCAATAATAAAAACAATGAAGCGTTTTTAGATCGGGTTTATATCGTGAAGGTGCCTTATTGCTTACGCGTCTCTGAAGAAGTTAAAATTTACGAAAAACTGCTTGAGCACAGTGAACTGACCAAAGCGCCACGTGCACCAAGTACACTTGAATTACTGGCTCAATTTAGTGTGCTATCGCGACTAAAAGTGCCAGAAAACTCGTCCATTTTCTCTAAAATGCGCGTTTATGATGGTGAAACGCTGAAAGATACTGATCCGAAAGCGAAAAGCTATCAAGAATACCGTGATTACGCTGGCGTTGATGAAGGCATGTCCGGTCTCTCGACTCGTTTTGCCTTTAAAATACTCTCACGAGTATTCAACTTTGACCAATCAGAAGTCGCTGCAAACCCCGTACACCTGTTTTATGTTATCGAACAACAGATTGAACGCGAGCAGTTCCCGCAAGAGGTTGCTGAGCGTTACCTAGAATTTGTCAAAGGCTATCTGGTTCCGCGTTATGTCGAGTTTATTGGCAAAGAAATTCAAACCGCTTATTTAGAATCTTATTCTGAATACGGTCAGAATATTTTCGACCGTTACGTCACTTATGCTGATTTCTGGATTCAAGATCAAGAGTATCGTGATCCAGAAACTGGCCAACTGTTTGATCGCTCAGCCCTTAACAGTGAGCTAGAGAAGATCGAAAAAACGGCAGGGATCAGCAATCCGAAAGATTTCCGTAACGAAATCGTTAACTTTGTACTTCGAGCTCGGGCTAACAATAGTGGTAAAAACCCAGTTTGGACGAGCTATGAAAAACTGCGCACGGTTATTGAGAAGAAAATGTTCTCCAATACTGAAGAATTACTGCCAGTTATCTCTTTCAATGCCAAAACCTCATCGGAAGATCAGAAAAAACACGACGATTTTGTCGCCCGCATGATGGAGAAAGGTTATACCGAGAAACAAGTTCGATTACTGTCTGAATGGTATTTACGCGTGCGTAAATCCTCTTAGCAAGCCCTTGGTTGCGACTCTGACCCAGAGATTCTGGGTCAGAAGCTAACTTGCCAAAGCGTATGAGTAGTTAGAACTCATCGAGTGACGTTTAGAGGGAGAATCTCATGGCGCAATTTATCGACAGAAGGTTGAACGGCAAGAACAAAAGCGCCGTTAATCGGCAGCGCTTCTTACGCCGTTATAAAGAACAAATTAAAGAGTCCGTTGCGGATGCGGTTAATCGCCGATCCATAACCAATACGGAGTCAGGTGAAGATGTGGCGATTCCTCATCGAGATATTAAAGAACCCATTTTCCATCAAGGTAAAGGCGGCGTTCGCGAACGCGTTCACCCTGGTAATGATCAATACATACGTGGTGATAAAGTAGAACGGCCAAAAGGTGGTCAAGGTGGTGGTTCAGGCGAAGGGGATGCCAGTCAAGACGGTGAAGGCGAAGACGATTTTGTATTTCAAATATCTAAAGATGAATATTTGGATATCTTGTTTGAAGATTTAGCATTACCTAACCTGAAGAAAAATCAAGTCAACAAAATTAAAGAGTGGAAAACCCATCGCGCAGGCTTCCAAACTGCTGGCGTTCCCGCCAACATTGCGATTGTCCGCTCCTTACAACAATCGCTTGCCCGACGCACGGCGATGACATCAGGCAAGCGGCGCCTTATGCATGAGCTTGAGCAAGAGCTGGAAAATATTCGCAACTCTGAGCCAGCGCAACTACTCGAAGAGAGACGTTTAAAAGAAGAAATAGCTGAACTACGCCGGAAAATAGACAGTGTACCGTTTATCGATACGTTTGATTTACGTTTTAAAAATTACGAAAAACGCCCGATCCCTTCTAGCCAAGCGGTCATGTTTTGCTTAATGGATGTGTCAGGGTCGATGGATCAGCCCACTAAAGATATCGCAAAACGATTTTATGTCTTGCTCTATCTGTTTTTAACTCGCACCTATGAAAATGTTGAAGTGGTGTTTATTCGCCACCACACCCAAGCCAAAGAAGTGGACGAACACGAATTTTTCTATTCACAGGAAACTGGCGGAACGATTGTCTCTAGTGCATTAAAATTAATGCATGACATTATTCAACAACGTTACCCTCTCGGTGAGTGGAATATTTATGGCGCGCAAGCCTCGGATGGCGATAACTGGGCTGACGACTCGCCTCGCTGTAAAGAGTTACTGGCGAATAAACTCCTACCTGAATGCCAGTATTATGCTTACATCGAAATTACGCGTCGTTCTCATCAAACCTTATGGCATGAGTATGAAAAACTATCTGAAAGCTTTGATCACTTTGCTATGAAAAATATTCGTAGTGTGGACGATATTTTCCCTGTGTTTAGGGAGCTATTCCATAAGGAAACGGCATAAGGGGATAAGACTATGACAGTCAAAACAGCCACCACGCAAAAGCGTAAGAAAAAAAACAAACGTCTGGCTGATGGTCCAGATTGGACTTTTGATCTTTTGCATCAATACCACCAAGAAATCAAACGTGTTGCCGAGCATTATCGGTTAGATACCTACCCTAATCAGATTGAGGTGATCACTTCTGAACAGATGATGGATGCCTACTCCAGTATTGGTATGCCGATCAATTATAACCATTGGTCATTTGGTAAAAAGTTTATTCATACTGAGAAAAACTATAAGCACGGTCAAATGGGGTTAGCCTATGAAATTGTGATTAATTCAGATCCCTGTATTGCTTACTTGATGGAAGAAAATACCGTCACTATGCAGGCTTTAGTAATGGCTCATGCCTGTTACGGACATAACTCTTTTTTTAAAGGCAACTATTTATTTCAAACCTGGACTGACGCCAGCTCTATTATCGATTATCTACTGTTTGCTAAAAACTACTTAGCTAAATGTGAAGAAAAATATGGAGTGACCGAAGTCGAGCAATTATTGGACTCATGCCATGCGTTAATGAACTACGGCGTCGATCGTTATAAGCGACCAGAAAAAATTTCGATTGCTGAAGAAAAAGCACGCCAAGAAGAACGCGAAGCTTATTTACAATCACAGGTGAATGCCTTGTGGCGAACCGTGCCTAAAAAAGCCAAGGAAGCCGAGTTACAACGACGTTTTCCTTCTGAACCACAAGAAAACATTTTGTATTTCATTGAAAAACATGCACCTCTTCTAGAGTCTTGGCAGCGTGAAGTCGTGCGTATCGTGCGTAAAATCAGCCAATATTTTTACCCACAAAAACAAACGCAAGTCATGAATGAAGGTTGGGCCACTTTCTGGCATTACACAATTCTGAATCATCTTTACGATGAAGGGTTACTGTCCGATAAATTTATGCTCGAATTTTTACATAGCCACAGTAGTGTGGTGATGCAGCCTGCGTATAACAGCCGTTACTACAGTGGTATTAACCCGTACGCGCTTGGGTTTGCGATGTTTCGAGACATAAAGCGCATTTGTGAAGAGCCAACGGATGAAGATAGACACTGGTTCCCTGAATTAGTCGATACCAATTGGCTGGATGCCGTACACTTCGCAATGCGCAACTTTAAAGACGAAAGCTTTATTAGCCAATATTTGTCACCAAAACTTATCCGTGATTTTAAATTGTTCGCCATTTCTGACGATGATCATAAAAACTTTATTGAAATCAGTGCGATTCATGATGAGTTGGGATATCGCCAAATTCGTGAAAAACTTGCGTCACAATATAACTTGAGCAATTTAGAACCCAACATTCAAGTTTACAATGTCGACGTTCGAGGTGATCGCTCATTGACACTGCAATATGTGCCTCACGATCGAATTCCACTCGATCCAAGCTACGATGAGGTGCTCAAACATATGCATCGTCTGTGGGGCTTTGAAGTGAAATTAGAAGAACGTAAAGATAACGGTAAACACGAGCTACTTGCCACTTGTCCAAAGAAAAACGATTAACATCACGCTTTACATAACGTTAAACAAAGTATCAATAAATAAGCCCCATCAACCGATGGGGCTTACTGTTTAATACGGCTAATATATCTCAATCTCTTGGAACTACGACTTACAATGGGGAAAAATGCACCCATGTTCGACATTTATTCGATAAGTTTACGCACCGCCGCTAAATCCTCAGGCGTATCAACACCGGCTGGCGGCGCTTCGAGCGCAACAGCCACATGAATTTTTTCGCCGTACCACAGTACACGCAGTTGCTCTAGATTTTCGATTTTCTCTAACACACTTGGCGACCAGTGTATGTAGGTATTGATAAACCCGGCTCGGTAAGCATAAATACCAATATGGCGCATTAATGGCTGAGTAATCGCCTTCGGTTCAAGAATAAAGTTATCGCGGTCCCATGGAATGCTCGCGCGACTAAAGTACAACGCATACCCATATTGATCAGTCACCACTTTAACGGCGTTAGGATTGAAAACCTCTTGCGGATCATCAATTTCCACCGCCAAGGTAGCCATTGGTGCTTGGCTTGACGCTAAGTTTTCCGCGACTTGACGAATAATCACTGGCGGGATGAGGGGTTCATCCCCTTGTACATTAACGATGATATGATCATCGTCAATCCCCATTAAAGCAATCACTTCGGCTAAACGTTCCGTACCAGATTGATGTTCGGTTGACGTCATGCATACTGATCCGCCAAAACTGAGGACCGCTTGCTCGACTCGACTATCATCGGTAGCAACAATTACCCGCTCAGCGCCTGCTTGCTGCGCTTGCTCATAAACCCACTGAATCATTGGCTTACCACCAATATCAGCCAACGGCTTACCTGGCAAGCGACTTGATTGGTAGCGGGCCGGAATGATAACCGTAAAAGACATTAGCGTCCCTCATCCATGGTCATACTTCTCGCTTCAGGTTCGAGCAGTACTGGAATACCTTCTTTTATTGGATAAGCCAGACGATCTAATTTACAAATCAGCTCTTGGTTACCTTTATCGTAAGTCAACTTCCCCTTGCATACGGGACAAGCCACAATTTCAAGCAGACGGTGGTCCATAATGTTCCATAACCTCTTTAATTTTATCTAATATGCACTGTTGATCAGTTGGTGAAATCTCGGCCGATACGGGTAAATACCACCAGTTTTTTGCTGCAAAATCTGTACACTTAACGGCATCTTTCTCTGTCATGATCACGTTATCACCTTGGCTGGCTAATTCGCGCAATGTCGTTTCATCAAATGCTTGATGATCAGCAAAATCATGGGTAAGAATCAGTGATGCACCGAGTTGATGTAACGTATTAAAAAAGCGAGCCGGATGGCCAATCCCAGCCCAAGCCACTAAACGGCTCAGGGCCGCAACATCAATGCGCTCTCCGCTGATGACATTAACCGCTAAGCTGGGTTTGAGTGTCATGGCAAGTTCACCCATAACCGGTTCTCCGCCATTATTGATCACAAAGTCGACTTGCTGTAAACGTTCGACAGGTTCACGTAATGGCCCCAACGGAAGCAGTTGTTGGTTACCAAAGCGACGGACTCCATCAACAACCGCAAATTCAATATCTCGTTCCAACGCATAGTGCTGTAAACCATCATCGGTAACAATAAGATCAACCCCTTGGCTGAGCAATGCTTGAACCGCATGCGCACGTATTGGGTCAACGGCCACTGGGGCACCTGTACGTTGATAAATCAGCTTAGGCTCATCACCACATTCGGTCGGTAAGGTATGGTCAGTAACCAATAACGGATATTGAGTTGCCTTACCTCCGTATCCTCTTGAAACCACGCCCGGTCGATAGCCTTGACGTTGCAGTAACTCCACTAACCAAACTACAACGGGGGTCTTACCATTACCACCAGCGGTAATGTTACCGACAACAATCACTGGCAATGGCGCTCGATAACGCGCTTTTTTACCAGACAAAAAGGCATGCCGGCGACGAGTACTGATCACATAAAACAGTCGACTCAATGGCCACAAAAGTGGCCAAAGCAAAAAATAGAGCGGATGGCGTCCAAACCACAATTTGTCTATCACGGATTAATCGCCAAACTGAATACGATGCAATTGCGCATAAGCGCCATTTTGTTTGATGAGATCAGCATGATTCCCACGCTCAATGATCTCACCGTCATCAACCACTAAAATTTGATCAGCTTGTTCAATCGTTGAAAGTCGGTGAGCAATCACTAATACCGTTTTATTTTTCTGTAATTCGTCAAGCGCGGCTTGAATAGCTCTTTCTGATTCAGTATCCAATGCTGAAGTTGCTTCATCCAAAATAAGCACAGGAGCATCACGCAGCAGAGCGCGAGCAATCGCAATACGCTGACGTTGGCCACCAGAGAGACTGGCTCCGTTCTCACCAATTATCGTATCTAAGCCTTGTGGTAAGTGTTGTATAAAGTCCATCGCATGGGCTAAGCGGGCAGCCTCTTCTATTTGCTCACGGCTGTATTGCTCTTGTGCAGCGTAAGCGATGTTATTGGCGATGGTGTCATTAAATAAATGAACATTTTGCGAGACTAAAGCAAAATGTTGCCGCAAATTGCTCAGCGTGTAATCACGAATATCGTGGTCATCAAGGTAGATGGCACCGGAATCGACGTCATAAAAACGGGTAAACAAATTAGCAATGGTTGATTTGCCCGAACCAGAACGTCCGACGAGTGCAACGGTTTTGCCTTGAGGAATGGTAAAACTTACATGCGATAATGCCGGTTTTTCTTTACCTTGATAAGTAAAAGAGACATCTTTTACGGCAATATCACCACGTACTTTATCTGTCACAAACTTACCATTATCGCGCTCAGTTTCCAGGTCCATTAACGCAAATAACGTTTGTGTTGCGGCCATACCTCGTTGAAACTCTGAAGTTACGTTGGTCAAAGCCTTTAAAGGGCGCATCAAACCAAACATCGCCGAGAAAATAACCGTGAAGGTACCAGGCGTTAAATCTGCACGAATAGAATCAACGCTAGCTAAGAATAAGACCGTCACCAAGGCTAATGAAGCAATCATTTGAATCACAGGATCGGCCACTGCTTGAGCCGAGACTAACTTCATGGTCTGCTGACGCATTTGATTGCTAACTTTATCAAAGCGTTTACGCTCAACCTCTTGTCCACCATAGCTTAAAACCACCTTATGGCCTTTAAGCATCTGTTCTGCCGACGAAGTGACATGGCCCATGGTTGTTTGCATATTTTTGGAGATTTTTCGAAAGCGTTTAGAGACCACTCGAATGCCAATCGCAACAATCGGAGCAACCACAATTAAAACTAGAGAGAGTTGCCAACTGTTCCAGAACATCAAGGTTAATAAACCAATGATACTGGCCCCTTCACGAACAATACTGACCATTGCTCGACTCGTGGCTCCTGCAACCTGTTCAGAATCATAAGTAATTCGCGATAATAAACCACCGGTTGACTCACGATCGAAAAAACTCACCGGCATATGCATAAACTGATTAAAAATCCGCCTACGCATCAGCATCACTACATTGCCAGATACCCAACTTAAACAGTAAGCAGAAACGAAGCCGCTACAGCCACGAATAAACATCAGACCAAGAATAATGAAGGGTAAGATCTGCAAAAAATTAGAGTCTGTACCACCAAAGCCTTCATCTAATAGCGGCTTTAGTAAGGAGATCATGTAGGTATCAGAGATCGCATTGATCACTAAAGCGATGGTCGCCAGCACCAATCCGACTTTATAAAGACGGATGTAAGTCCAAAGACGTTTAAAGGTTTGCCAAGTTGTTTCGTCAGAATTGAGTGACATAAAGCTGCTTTATCGATATTACAAAATTGACCTTATTCTACCTCTTTACGTAGCATCTGCCTATACCAAGGCGTGATTCGACCACCGCGTAAAGTGAAAAGCTGACGTTGAGATCCTTGGTAACGGAGTGTTATTTGTCCGACTTCTCCCGTATCAAGCCACGGAATGTCTAAAGATTGATAACGTGCGAGAACATCTGGATGAGGTAATTGCCATCGATGACCTTTCGCCAATGAGGCAATCGCCAACTGTGGATTGACCTTTGCTATAAACGCTTGTGTAGACGACGTTTGACTTCCATGATGAGGAACCACTAACACATCACTGTCTAATAACGCATCCCGACTGAGTAACCACTCACCAATCGCCGTTACATCACCGGTCAACAACACACTATGCCCATATTGCTGATCAACCATACGAACCACACAAGAATGAGGGTTATCCGCTCTATCAACCAAACGAGGTGGCCACACGACTTCAAACGTCAATTCTTGCCATTGCCAGAATTCACCTTGAATACACGGAGAGAAATGTTCATTACGATAACTAGCGCGAATCCAAGCTGGTTTTAGCCGCGATTGAATATCGGCTAATCCTCCCGCGTGATCATTATCACTATGGCTAATGATCACGCCATCAAGAGCATGTACTCCTCCACGTCGAGTTAATAACGGAATAATCAGTGATGTCGCTACACTGCCCTCATCCCAACTACTCCCTGTATCGTATAAAACATAACGTCCGTTACGCTCAATGATCATCGCCAAGCCATGCCCAACATCCAACATATCCACTTGCCAGTAGGCCTTCGGTTGTATTGTTAGCCAAGTGGCGCTAAAGAGTAACCCAATCGCAATAAGAGATCGCGCTGTCAACAGTGGCCGTAACATCATCACTAAAAATAAGGCCAACAAACTATATTGCCACGTTTGGTTAACCGGTAACCAGCTATGTTCAGCAAAGCCTAACGAGCAGCTAAACGGCATTAAAGCCGCCTCAACCCAAGTCCAAAGCCACTGGACCTGATCGGCCATCAACACATTGCCGCACAAGACAATAAACAGTAAAGGAACAACCACAAAGCTGAACCAAGGAATAAACACGAGATTATAAAGCGCGGAATAAAGGCTAACGCCAGAGAAGAAGTAAGCCGTCACCGGAGCCATTAACATCACTAACAATAGATGGCCAGCAAGCACTTTCTTCCATAGCGGCCATCGACTATCGATGACGGAGACTTGGTAAATGACAAAGCTGACCGCTAAAAAAGACAACCAAAAACTTGTGCTTAATGAAGCGAAGGGATCCAAAGCCAATACCGCAGCTAACGTTAATAACACCCGCTGAATAGCCGTCACTCGAACATTGAACATCACTAAAAGAATATTCAACCAACACATCATCAATGCTCGCTGAGTCGGTAGCGTAAAACCTGCCAGCCAGGCATAACCAAGTGCAAACAATCCACCGCAAACAAAAGGCAGCCATAAGCCTTTTCTCAAAAGGCGGCTACCCATACCCCCTAACAAATAGCCAAATCCAAATGCCATACCGATGTGCAACCCTGAGATCGCAGTGAGATGGATTAAACCGCTATTGCGTAATTCCAACCACTGCTGTTCAGTAATCCCGCTACGCTCACCAAAAGTGAGGGCTAAAATAAAGCCTTGAACCTCGCTGGATCGCGTTCGTTGCTCAATATGTTGAAAAAATATCGCCCGTAAACTTGAACTGGGAATAATTTGATAAGGTGTATTAGGACGAACGTTCGCTTGTGCGCTCCAGCCTTGACTCAGAAAAAAGGCTTCTTGATCAAACCCGACTTCATTCAATCGCCCATAAATCGGCTTCACCTGTACCACAAATTGAGCGTGATCACCCAATTGTAAGGCGAGCGGGGAATTTAAACGTACCGTGGGAGACAAAAATCGGGGTAAAGATTGACCATTGATTGATCTCACTACAAAAGAACCACTAAAACCGTAGCGATGAGCAGTAAAAAAGCTGTCAGCGACACCTTTTATGGTAATATCTGTCGCAAATTGTAAGATATTATTGGACTGTGCGGTTACTTTATTTCCGTGTGTTATTATCAACACTAAGGCCAGTGTAATTCCGATGCATCCCCTGCCTCGGCGTGTCACGAGACTCATCATCAACACAACAACAATGCCAATGATAATAGGCCATTTGGGCATCCAAGGCCAAAATGGGGCAGAGAGTATCGTTAACGAGAACGAAGCCAACGTCCAGTAATTCGATAAGAGAGCCATGTTTCCTTATGCCAAGAAAGTTTATTAAACGTTTTATGCCTGATCACGCTGTTATTAAGCGTCAAAAGGCATTACAAATTTTTGGCTCCGTCCTCTACAACCCGAATCTGTGGTGTTTAAATCGACGCTCTGCTGCTGGTGCGTTTGCAGTCGGTTTATTTATGGCCTTCGTGCCGCTACCTAGCCAAATGATCATGTCTGCTGGCATAGCGATTATTTGTGGTGTGAACTTACCCCTCGCTGTTGCCTTGGTGTGGATAACCAATCCGATCACTATGCCATTTATCTTTTATTTCTCTTATAAAGTTGGCGCTTGGTTAATGAATACTCCGCCGCAACCTTTTCATTTTGAATTAACGTGGGAATTTCTTCACCATCAGATGCACACCATTGGTCCACCCTTTTTGTTGGGCAGTTTAGTCTGTGGTATTGTCGCCGGCTTATTAGGTTACTTTGGTATTCGAGGTTTATGGCGCTATTCCGTTGTACGCAGCTGGCAAAAACGTCGCGTGACCAATACGATAAAATAAACCATATTGATTTTGTTAGTGACTGTGCAGCTCTAGCGAATCATCGTGCGAGTGATACAACATTTTTCTGAGTAACCAGCAGTATACAAAAGATGAAAAAGGACCATTAGGTTAATGCCGATCAGTTAAGAGATAAATGATCGGTTGAACGATCCTACAGATGGCTTATAAAGGCTCTAAGTTCCTAAAACTTTGAGCCTTTTATTTTGCAATTAACTACAGCCCTAACACTCGCCAAGCGTTACGCCCCCAATACTGAACAACTTGGAAAACTCAGTGACATTCTTTGTCCTGATTTCATCAACCAATGCTTAGAAGCTTCCGGTGTGGCCACTATTCGTAAACGTCGTATCCCTCTCGACATGGCCGTTTGGGCGGTCGTTGCTATGTCGCTTTACCGA
>NZ_WXWK01000058.1:0-20177 GCF_009904835.1 Vibrio sp. V33_P6A3T137
CCTAATAATAGCTTTATTAATAAACGGTAAAACTGGCGAATGACTGCCATTGTTATGATCCTTGATGGGTGGTATTCGCCACTAACATTTTACAAGGATAAAAAAATGTTTAAGAAAAATTTCAAACGTACAGTACTGGCTGGATTATTATTGCCAACATCAATCTCACTGGCAGTTGCATCTCAGCTCAAGGATCAAGAAGTACCGAGTTTTACCCCCTCTGTTGCTGTTGAAAATCATCAAACAGAACAACGCTATTTTGTTACCTACGTGCCTGGGGCAACCAGCGGGCCTATGCGGATGAGTCAAAACGGCTTAACGGAAACTGACTTCTCACTGCAAAAAGCCGCTGATATATTAAGCACAGAGCAAGTAACCGTAATCAATCACCTCGAGTCATTACATACTTCTGTGGTTGAAATGACGCCAAGTCAAGCCAAGCAATTGCTCGATAATCCTGATGTGGCGATGATCGAAGTTGATCCAATACGTTACTTATTCGATGCAGAGATTGAACCTTACGCACAGCAAACGCCATACGGAATCCGTATGGTACAAGCGGATCAACTCTCTGACGTCTATGCAGCTAATCGTAAAGTTTGTGTAATCGATTCAGGCTATTTACGCAACCACGTAGATTTACCCAGCGCTGGTGTCACAGGCAGCACTTTCTCTGGCCATGGCTCATGGTTCACTGATGGCAATGGCCATGGAACTCACGTTGCAGGAACGATTGTCGCCCTAGATAATAATGTGGGGGTTGTCGGAGTCCTACCGTCTGGCTTAGTCGGCCTACACAACGTAAAAATCTTTAACGATTCCGGTGTCTGGACTCGCGCTTCGGATTTGATTCAAGCTATCCAATCTTGTCAAAGTGCAGGCAGTCATGTGGTAAATATGAGTTTAGGTGGTAGCCAAGGCAGCGTAACCGAACAAAACGCAATGCGTAACTTTTACCAACAAGGGATGCTCTTAGTTGCAGCAGCAGGTAACTCAGGAAACAGCGGCTTCTCATACCCGGCGTCTTATGATGCAGTGGTCTCAGTTGCGGCGGTTAACTCAAGTGGTAATGTGGCTAACTTCTCACAGTTCAATTCACAAGTTGAGCTTTCAGCGCCCGGGGTGAATGTTTTATCCACGGGAAATAATGGCGGCTACTTAAGCTATAGCGGAACCTCAATGGCTTCTCCTCACGTTGCAGGTGTCGCAGCGCTGGTTTGGAGTCACTTTCCACAATGTCGACCAGAGCGAATCCGTCAGTCACTCAGTCAAACGGCTCTCGATCGTGGTGCCGCAGGTAGAGATAATTTTTACGGTTGGGGGATAGTTCAAGCAAGAGCCGCCTATAACTGGCTATCTCGTAATGGCTGTTAGTCTCTAATATTAATACAACAAACAGGGTACTAAGTACCCTGTTTGTTATTTTCCAGAGACAAACCTAACCGTCTAAATTAATTTGTTTGATCAATTCTTCTTGTACACGGTCTGCTTCAGATAAGGGAATTTGACACGTTCCAGCAGCATGATGACCGCCGCCACCGTATTTGAGCATTAACGCACCAACATTGGTTTTGGAACTACGATCAAAAATCGATTTACCAGTAGCAAAAACAATATTCTGCTGTTGAAAACCCCACATTTTGTGAATCGAGATATTACAGTGAGGAAAGAGCGCATAAATAATGAATCGATTACCGGCGTAAATCACCTCTTCATTGGTTAAATCCAATAAAACAAGATTGCGATAGACTTTTCCACAACGTTGAATCTGTTCTTTAAATTTGACTTCATGCTCGCGATAAAGCTCTACCCGCTCCTGCACATCAGGCAGTACCAAAATTTGTTCAATACTTTGGGTACGACAATTCTCAATCAAATTCATCATTAAGTTATAGTTGGATACTCGAAACTCTTTGAATCGGCCGAGCCCAGTGCGAGCATCCATCAAGAAATTTAATAAGTTCCAACTTTGAGAATCGAGCACTTCATCGCGAGTAAATTGAGCCGAATCGCCTTTATCAACCGCCGCCATCATCTCTATCCATCGTTCTGGAAATACGGACTTCCCCCCATAATGATCCCATACTACACGCGCGGCAGAAGGTGCATTCGGGTCAATAACATGATTAGGTCGAGCGCCTTGATTACGAATGGTTTCTGATAAATGATGGTCAAACACCATATGCGCTTCTTTAACATAAGGTAAATTGGTAACAATATCGTGTTCGGTAATCTCTATCAGTCCATCTTGCATATCTTTCGGGTGTACAAACTTAATCTCATCAATCAACTCAAGCTGTTTGAGCAATACAGCGCACACCAAACCATCAAAGTCACTTCTCGTGACTAAACGGAATTTTTGTTGTTGTGACATGGCTAATTCCTTTATCTATTTTTTGTTATTCAACGGTGAAGAAACCGGAAAAATAAATACAGCACTCTTTAATATCATCGAGCTTAATAAAGCTCACCAATGATTAAAAATCAAATGAAACACTCTCTATCTGTTTATAAATCGACCCTCTTATGAGGGTCAATATGATTAATAGGCTTATGCATCAACTTATTAAGTTCGAATATGTTTAATCGCAGCATTTAAATCATCAACATTGTGCTGCAAATCCCTAACCACTGGACCAAGTTGATTGATGGCAATATTCATATCAGAAGATAGTGATTTAATATTACTGAGATTACTCGATATCTCATCACTCACTGTTAACTGCTCTTCCGTTGCCGAGGCAATAGAGGTATTAAGCTTATGGATTTCAATGGCCGAGTTTTGTATGGTACCCAATGCTTCATTAGCGGTAGACATATTCGTGCGTGTCGATTGCATTTTATCGGCACTGGAACGAATGGTTTTGGTAGACTGCTCTGCTTTTTCTTGCAGCGCAGAAATCATGGTTTCAATTTCACCCGTTGACTGTTGAGTTCGCTGGGCAAGAGAGCGAACTTCATCAGCAACCACCGCAAACCCACGCCCTTGCTCACCGGCACGAGCCGCCTCAATCGCCGCATTCAATGCTAGTAAGTTGGTTTGTTCGGCAATAGCCTTAATGACGTCAAGCACATTACCAACATTATTCGATTCATTCGCCAATTGCTGAATCACCTCAGACGTTTTGGTAAATTCGCTTTCCAGCTCACCAAACTCATGAGTCGTTTTATCAAATACCTGCTTACTGGTACTGGCTTCTTTTTCTGCACTACCGGCGTACTGCTCAGCCATCGTAGTACTTTCAGCAACGGTAGACAGTGCCGAGGTCATCTCTTCCATAGCGGTAGCCGCCATTTCTAGCTCTTGGCTCTGCTGATTCGCCACTTTTGCATTTTGCTCAGTCACATCACGAATCGTGTCTGAGATAGCAGAGATAGTATGGTTAACTTGGTTAATTTTGGTAATGGTCGAAGAATAACTAACCAAGACTTTGTTGATAGTCGAACCAATGATCCCGAGTTCATTATTACTCTTATCATCCACTCGTAGGGTTAAATCTGAATCCTTATCGACTTTTTGGAGCAAGGTTGCCATGCTGTCTATCGGTTTCACGACCTTACGATTGACAATGAAGTAGCCAAGAATGGCAATCACAAAGACAATCACTAATGAGATATTACCGATCAACACCGTATTTTTTACTTTCTGTGCGGCCTCATTCATCTGTTGACTGGTACGATTCTCCAGTTCAGTAAAAAACTTATCAATTGGAGCCATGATTTTGGCTTTTTCTTGATGGTATTGATTACTGTGTAATAACTCGATGGCCATATTACGATCCGGCGCTCTTCTGACGGTATAATTCCCACTCGCATCAGCAAACAGTCCTTTAACCGCATTCATGGCTTTGACTTCCATATTGACTAAGGCATCGGAGTTAGCTTGAGCTTCTCTCAGTAAGCGAAACTCTTGTTCAGTAAAGCCTAAATCACTCATCATTTGATTAAGCGAAATAGCCTTACCATCTCGTTTCGGTTTTTGACCATGTTGTAAAACAAGATCCCAATAAATGGTGTGGTAATTTTCTGGACGGGGTTTGTTTCCGTTACGAATATCTAAAATATCCATATACATTTTTTCGTACTTTTCATCACCGGTGACGACATAAGTACGTCCTAAACGGGTTAAATCATCAGAGCTTTGACGAAGTTCATCTGCCGCTTGATAGGATTGGTAACGAACTTGCGCCATATGTTCGACTTGGTGCATTAATCCATTGAGCTGTAGTACTGTCAATACACTGATAATAATACCCGCACCAATGACAGCAAATACGAGCTTCATAGTATTGTTGATAGTCATAACACCGCCTCTTTGTCTTTATCAACGAAAATAAATTAAGCCGTATTGTTTTTATTATTACTATCAGCATAGAACAGGGGGATAACTTATGAATGTTTTTTTTGTGACTTGTGAGAAAAAGACTGAACGCTTTTTGAACACACTTTCTTTACCATAGGCAGCGACAGGAAGGCATTAAGGGATAAAAATAACTCGTATGTTTGTGGGTAATGGATAAACTAAACAAAGAAAAATCATCAATCTAAGACTGAACACCACATCGAGGCTGTCACTACCATGAATACTTTCACCCATTACCAAAGCCCTTTTGGAGTCATGACGCTACAGGCTTGTCGACAAGGATTATTGGGTGCTTGGTTTGCTACCGAAACCACCATGCCAACAGACTTAGGTATCGAGTCCGCACACTGCCCATTACTTATCGACACCATACAGCAGCTAGAGGAATATTTTGCTGGCCAGCGCACCCAATTTTGTTTGCCTTTAGCCGCCACAGGAACGCCATTCCAGCGATCGGTTTGGCAAGCATTGGGCAACATCCCTTATGGCGAGACATGGAGCTATCAACAGTTGGCTGAGGCAATCGGTAACCCGAAAGCCGTCAGAGCGGTAGGATTAGCCAACGGAAAAAATCCACTTTCCATTATCGTTCCCTGCCATAGAGTGATTGGAAAAAATGGCAAACTAACGGGCTATGCGGGAGGTATAGAGCGCAAAGCAGGCTTATTAGCACTAGAAAGAGGCGATTAAGTACTGGGTACTAAAGCGCTCTCAGTATTACTTTTGTTCAGCTTCTAGACGCTCAATCTGCTTGTACATCTCATCCGCTTCAAAGGTGAGCTGCGAGTAAGTCCGAATATCCCCTTTTCTCTGCGCCAGCATCGCATTTTCGAGCTTCAGAGCATGTTGTTTTCTAAGCTTTTTGGTTGGGTCAGATTTAAATATTGAAAACATTAAGCCATTCCTTGATTTGATAATTGGTCATATTAAAGTTCTACGTAGGATCTATTACCTTAGATCATTGATATAACATAACGACCAAAAACACCCACCGTTTGTAAAGTAAAAAACTTTTTATCGCCCACCAATCACCATACTTTTAATCTAGCTTGCTGGGCAGCGCCTGCCGGTCTGCTCTACGGTGCTATTGTCTTCCTCAGGTGAAGTAGACCATCTTTTACAGCACTGAATTATATAAAGAGCCGACAAATCACTACCAAACCATCCCGCGAAGTCAAGATCCCCTAAATTGAGTAGAAGAAATACAACTGAGATTTCATACGAATAACGATACCGCGGATCACATCAAGAAAAGAAAGGAAACCTATCGGTTTTTCGCCGCTGACCCAAGCCAAACCGACCGAACCAACAGGTAAATCATAACCTTCAGGTTCCTCGATTTTTAAACGAACAAAGTGATGTTTATTGGCTAAGTTCTTACCTGTGGTTACTCTTATCGAATCATCCCAACCCAATAGATTTCCCTGTGCTTCTCCTGTCGCCTCAAC
The DNA here is from genome assembly GCF_009904835.1 of Vibrio sp. V33_P6A3T137. Classification (NCBI taxonomy): domain Bacteria; kingdom Pseudomonadati; phylum Pseudomonadota; class Gammaproteobacteria; order Vibrionales; family Vibrionaceae; genus Vibrio; species Vibrio sp. V33_P6A3T137. The sequence continues at coordinate 5,812 of NZ_WXWK01000058.1, forward strand.
AATACCTTCCACTTGTGCAGAGAAAATTTTTCCAGGATAGACGGAAGAAGCAAATTCCGCACTTTGACCAACTTTCACATTACGAATAGCTTGGTGATTCACCCTCATCAGCACGTATTTTTCATTGGTATACATTTGTAGTCTCGGCATCATCGATACACGCTGCCCCTCACGCAAAATAAAGTTGGTGACAAACCCATCGGCAGGCGCATAAACCAAAGTACTATCGAGATCCCATTGCGCACTCGCGACTTGTTCTCTTGCTTTAGCGAGATCGGTCATGCGCATTTCTACCGTCAATTTAGCCCTAGCAATATCTAATTCTGCTCGATTCGCATCGACTTCCTTTTTCTTTAACGACGATTGCAACGTCGCAATATTATGCTTAGCTAATTCAACCGCGGTTGTCTGTTTATCGATATCACTTTGAGTAATGGTATTATTGGCTACTCGATTTTGCTCAACATATCGCCTTAATGTGCTAGTTTGCAGTTGGTGTTCAGCACGTGCGGCTGCCAACTGGCTCTTCGACATTTCAAGTTCTTGTCGTGCAGATTCATGACTCGCTTGCGCAATAGCGATGTCTTTTTTTGCTACATTAAGAGCGGATTTCGCTGCTTGCACCATGACTTCTGCTTGGTTAAGCGCAATTTTATAAGGCGTATCATCCAACTGATAAATCGGCTGGCCTTTGCTGATCGGTTGGTTAGGTGAAATAAAAATCTTTTCAACCTTACCATTAACCTTGGATGAATCAGGACGCAGTTGAATATGAGGCGATTGCACTACAGAACCACCTGAGAGATCCATCGGGGTAAAATTGATTAACCCAACCCAAACAAACATTAACCAAGATACTCCTCCCATATAAGAGAACGTTTTAGTGGCTTTATTCCAAGGCATTCCGACCATGCGTAACAAATAAATGAAAAGCGCCCATACCGCTAAACCTTCAATCATTACTTCTTCTCCTGCAGTTCGGCGTCTGTCTCTGGTACACCTTTCCAAGTATTACGCAAGTGAATGATTGCTTTATCCATATCAACAAAAGCAATAACAACCGCTAATACCCACACCCAATGCCAAATGAATCCAATCCATGTTAGTGCCGTGATAAGGCCTAACTGATGATGATCTTTGCTGTGTGCTTTATTGATCGGCAATTCGTGAATTTTCCAAAAACCAAACCCTGCCGCCGCGATACTCACGACTAAAACGACAGTCGCCATCACATGCAAAGCCGTATCAGCGCCAGTATCGACAAAAGGTAAACTAAGCAGACTCATCTAATTCTCCCAAAGTGCATTTTCGCACTATTGTGTTCATAAGTTGATAATCCACTCAGCTTGTGACAGATTACTTCATTATCCATAGAATTATGATGTAATTGGTAGTTATGGAAATTAAATCGGTTCGTTTTGCTCGTGCTATCTCTTTCATTAATTTGCATCACAGTGCAAAGCGTATGTATGGTTTATCACAAGAACAATTGGGTATCCCAGACTCTGTTTTTCATCATGCGATGAACCTCATCCCTCAAACAGAATTGAATCGACTTTATACTAACTTAGCTCATTTTACCGAACCTGATTTCATTCTAAAACTAAGCAAAGATCTGGATATTGAGAAACTTGGCCCGATTGGACGCTGGCTTTTCTCTGGTCATGATTTATCCAGCACCATTCGGCGCATTAACTACGGCATAAGCTGCCTCCAATCTGGCGTCTTTCTCGCGGGATCTCAAATAGGACCAATTGTAAAATGGACCTATGAAAATCCATTTGTTGATCCCAACGTCAGAGTGCATGACAGCATTCGAATTGCAGTATTTATGACCAAAGTTATCCGAGAATATCTAGGAAAAGAGTTTAAACCTCGTCGCGTGATGTTATCTGGTTCACGCACTAATCATGCTTTATATCAAGATTACTTTGGTTGTGATGTCGGTTGGAACCACAATAAAACTGAAGTGTGGCTTCATTCTGATGATCGACTAGCCGTAAGGCAAAAAAAACGCATGACGAATAAACGTCTTGCCATGAATTTTTCTGATCTCGACGATCTACTGAATATGCCAGTACCGGAAGATGAGCTAAAATCGATCTACGAGCTCATCAATTACAGCTGTCACTACGGCCTACCGACCTTAAAACGAGTCGCAGACTTGATGTCGATTTCAGAACAACAATTACAAAGACGTCTGCATGCTCAAGGATTAAATTTTTCTACGGTTTGCGGCTATGTTTTAAGTAATCAAGCCGTAAACTTACTAACACATGGCATAACCATCGATATCATCGCACAAAGATTAGGCTATACTAATATAGCGAGTTTCAATCGAATGTTTAAAAAACATCGAGGATTAACACTGGCTCAATATGTTCAGCGTTTCCATGATGCTTGCTGACGAGGCTATTAACACATACGATAGACTTTTCTAGAGTCTATCTCATCCTTGCTTTTAAACAATCACACACCTCTAATGCAGCTTAACTTTATGTAGCCGTCAACAAGGCGCCAGCAAACTTGAATCTGCTAACGCCTTAAGTCAAGATAAGATGATGGATGATACGCCAATTAGTGCTGAATTTTACTCGTCATCAATATCACAATTAGTACAACTTTGTAGGGCGATTTCGTGTTCAAAGTCAATCGACTCGCTACCCTCGACCAATAGCTCTGCGATCTCATCCGCCACTTCTCGCTCATCTTCGGCTTCAACTTGATCAGCAAGCTCTTCTTCAGAGTAACCAAAGAAGTTAAGCAACAAATAATCACGCGCTTCGTCTTTCGTGCACGTCACTTTAACCGAAAGATCCGGTTCGATGCTGTCTTGCGCCGTGATTGTCGCCACTTGTGCTAATACGTCCTCTTTCATCGTCGCCGTTAACCAACCCAAATCAGTACTCACTGTGGTTTTTTTACAGTTAAAACAAGGGAGTGGATGAAAGTAATATTGAAAATTAGTCATGGGTTATTTCTTCTTTGTCTGTGATTTAGCAAGATTATCCGCGTTTTTGCAAAAAATACTATACCCAAACGACTTGAAGTTGCAGGTAGGCGGCAAGTGAGTGAATCCCCATGAGCATAGGCAAACTATGCGATTGGGATGAACGTAGCCAACACCGCTGCAGCTTCAAGTAGAAAGGGGATATCTCAATAGTCATTACAGTTAGAACTTACCGTACGATAGCTGATCACTCTTGGTACTTGAATCGAAGAGATGGGTAAGTGTGAAGCCATCCAATGATCGATAAATAGAGGACAGAAGATAAAGTTTGAGTAACATCACTTTTTGTTGTCATACCAGAAGCTTGTCAAACATGGTACAAATTTTCAGCTGTGCCACAATTTTGCTATTTACCGCCCTACACAGTTTGAATTGGATCAATGATTCCCAACCAAGTCATTCACAGAAAGAATGACTTTTATATGATTTCTCTCGATTTTATAATAATAAGAGAAGCATCTAATGAAACCATCGTACCTTATTGCTTACGCTGCGCTGATCAGCGCAGGTTTTACCACCAGCGTGCAAGCTGACGCCATCTTGCATGCTTTTAACTGGAAATATAGTGATGTGACTGCCAACGCAGAGCACATTGCCGCAGCGGGTTACAAGAACGTGCTGGTTTCACCAGCGATGAAATCCAGTGGCAACGAATGGTGGGCACGCTATCAACCTCAAGATCTTCGAGTGATTGACTCACCAATCGGCAACAAAACCGATTTTAAAACCATGGTTAATACCCTACGTACTTATGGCGTTGGCGTTTATGCTGATGTGGTGCTCAATCATATGGCGAACGAAACTTGGAAGCGCAGCGACCTCAACTATCCAGGTAGTGAAATATTGACCAACTACGCGAATCAAGCGAGCTACTACCAACAGCAAACCCTGTTTGGTGATTTAACCCAAAACCTGTTCTCAGCCTATGATTTTCATCCTGAAGGTTGTATTACCGATTGGAGTAACCCAGGTCACGTGCAATATTGGCGTTTATGCGGTGGCCCGGGAGATCGCGGCTTACCCGATTTAGCAGCCAACGATTGGGTACTTGAACAGCAAAAAGCCTACCTACGCGCACTAAAGCAAATTGGTATCAGCGGCTTTCGCATTGATGCTGTGAAACACATGAGTCAATACCACATCGATCAAGTGTTTACCCCTGATATTATTGCCGATATGCATGTTTTTGGCGAAGTGATCACCAGTGGTGGCCTAGGTGATGCCACTTATGATGGGTTTCTGGCCCCTTATTTAAATAACACTAACCATGCCGCTTATGACTTCCCACTGTTTGCCTCCATTCGCGCCGCGTTTTCCTATCAGGGTTCCATGACCTTATTGCATGATCCACACGCTTATGGACAAGCCTTGGATAATGCACGAGCGATTACCTTTACTATCACCCATGACATTCCGACCAATGATGGCTTTCGTTATCAGATCCTCGATCCGCAAGATGAACAGCTCGCTTATGCCTATATCCTAGGTAAAGACGGCGGCACGCCGCTGATTTACAGCGATGCCCTTGCGGCGAACGAAGATAGAGATAATGGTCGCTGGGCGAACGTTTGGAATCAACCGACTATGCTGAAAATGTTACGTTTTCATAACGCAATGCAAGGCCAATCGATGACCATGATACATAGCGACCCATGCTTGCTGGTGTTCAAGCGTGGCAAACAAGGGGTGGTCGGCATCAATAAATGTGGAGAAGCGAAGCCCATCACCATCGATACCTATCAACATGAATTCAATTGGTATCGCGCTTATCAAGATGTATTAAGCGATGACGAGTTTATCGTTAATAACCGTTACCACATGTTATCAATCCCTGCACGTTCCGCTCGAATGTGGATGCAGTAATTGCTTGAGTACCATGGTCTGATTACAAAAGGAGTGACTTAAAGTCACTCCTTATTTTTCTTAGGCATCCACTGTTATAAAAATCAATATTCTCTCATCACAGCTCAATTTGCCTCTTCACTCCCGAATCTGTGGCAAAATCATCATCATGACTGACGAGAATAAATCCGCCACGATAATCATATAAAGCTTGAGCTAGGATGATTTTAGAATCCAAATCAAGATGATTATCCGGTTCATCAAGTAGCAGTAATGGCTGCTGCGGTTGATGACTGGCAATCAACATGGCTAATTTCATCTTCTCACCGCCGCTTAAAGTCCCACCAAGACGAAAGACACTCTCACGACGAAAGCCAATACCCGCGAGCAATGTTCTAGCTTCTCCCGCTTGCATACCATCACATTGCTCTAGCAGGTTATCGAGCATTGACAATTGCGGCACAATCACCGCGAAATGTTGATCAAGATAATAGATTGGCGCGCTCCGTTGCAGCGAGCCTTGCTTAAGTGAAAGCTTGCCGAGTAAGGTTTTCAACAAGGTTGATTTACCACTGCCATTAGCGCCAATAAGGTGAATTTTTTCATCCACTTTCACTTGCCAGTTGATGGGTTCATTGCGCCCGAAAGCCAATACCGCATCGAACAATGCAACGGCATGACGCGGTCGATTAACGGTATCCGCCAAATAGAGTTTTTGCTGACTTATCGACTCTTTCCTCGCCTTTAATGCTTGTTGTTTAGTCTCTAAATGAACTTGACGCCGCTGCTGATTTTTAGTGCGATTGGCGCTACGCGCGGTGGCTCTATCTTGCTGAAAATCCAATAAGCTTGTCGCCTGACTACCCGATTTACGTAATTTGTTCCCTTGCGCTGCTCTTTGCTGTGCTTTTTCACGATTTCGCTGCGCTTGTATCATTAATTGCCGTTGCTGCTTGTCAAGATTGGAAAGCTGGCGCTCTAACGCCTGCGACTCGTGACGCTTTTGCTCGGCGTACACATCATAATTTCCGCCAAAGATTTGCAGACCAAGGCTAGATAACTGCCAAATCTCCTCCATCTCTCGCAAGAATAAACGGTCATGGCTAATCAGCAAAATCGCCCCCTTGAAAGCCCGCATCGCCTCAAGCAACCACTGCTTGGCCGCCCCATCAAGATGGTTAGAGGGCTCATCAAGGATCAATAATTCAAGCGGACTACTCAACAGTTGCCAAAGCTGCAATCGCGCCAACTGTCCACCGCTCAGCTGTGCGCAAGCAAAGTGAGGATCAGCCGGTAACCCGATGGCGTTTAGTTGCTGAGTCAGTTGCTGCAGCAAATCCCACTGCTCGCCAATCACATCGAACCAATGCGCTGAGCAATCACCGGACTCAACGTGTTTTAGCGCTTCAAGTACATCGGCTTTACCTAAAAACTGAGCAATAGACAGGTCGCTAGCTAATAAGTGCGAAGCTTGCTGACGATAAATGGCCATCGACTTCGCTCGGGTTATCGTACCGCTCGATGGTGGTAGATCACCGCTTAATATCGCCGCTAATATCGATTTACCCACCCCGTTACGGCCAACTAAACCGATACGCTGACTTTTAATGGTAAACGACAATGACGCAAACAACCTATCGCCATTAGCAAATTGATAGCTGATATTCTCAGCCTGTAAAACTGGCATGATTTGCCTCCTGTAAGTCAGGGACAACCGCCGCCGCTAAGCTATAACGAAAATGAGATTCAAAGCCAAGGCACGCTCTGATTGAAGAGCTATGCGGGTAATAAGGCAAAGAATGATCGGAAAGTGAGCTACGCCGACTAACCCTGTCGATCCAAAAATAAATGAAAAAAATGGATAACAGGCTCAGTTATTCATGTGGGCGTACTCTCCTAAAGAAATGAGGCCACCAGATTAGGAGATTTCAGCTAGAGAAGTCAAGAGGAGAAAGAAGGGGGAGTTTAGCAAATCTATCATCAATCTTGTGCTTGTTTTCACCGTGGTGAGCTTAGTCGTCGCCTCTTTGCGCTCTAAGAAATCGCTCGATTAGACTAGATCGCACTAACTAGCTAAAAGCCCAAAGAGACATCAACAAAAATACCACTCTGTTCAATACAAGTGGCATTTTATTATCCCGACAAGAGCTAACGATGAGTGGTTATTGGTACTTCTCACCTGCTGCAGCGACGAATGCCATTTCTACTAAGAGTTCAGGATTCGCCAATTCAACTTTGACGCAAGCACGGCTTGGTGCGCAGCCTTCAGGGAACCATGTATCCCATACTTCGTTTAGCGCATCGAAGTTAGCAAAATCCGTCACGTAAATCGTCACAGATAGAATGCGCGACTTATCACTGTCAACACTGGCTAACATTTGCTCAGCTTGGTCGAAAATCTGTTGTACTTGCCCTTTCATATCCGCAGTGGTATCGGCTTCTGCCACCTCAACAAAATTGGCAATACCGTTGAATACCGTAACATCAGACCAACGTTTGCATGGATTAATACGATGAATTATCATGTTATTTCTCTTAATTATTGTTTCTCAACCAAGCACACAGGTGCACCAACATCACACGAGTATCCGGTTGGAGTGATAGCGCCAGTTTCCGGATTCCTATGAAAGCTAGCGACATTATTCGAATGTTGATTAGCAACGAGCATCCACTGCCCGTCACGGGATAAAACAAAATCTCTTGGAAACTTACCACCACAATCGGACATCGCAATTTGAACCGGGATATTACTCGTTACATCAAATGTACTGATCACGTTTTGCGCACGGCATGAGACATAGACAAAACGCTCATCCGCAGAGAGACGAATCGCAGACGCAGCTTCTTTGTTTTCTTCATCGGCTAGCAGCTTAACTTGCTGAGTCAGATTCCATTGCTCGCCGTGCTTGCAAAGTACCACCAGCGTTTCGGACAATTCACACACCACGTACGCAATAGACTCTTCACTGTTGAAAACCAAATGACGAGGACCTGATCCAGCAGGCATAGCGACGCTTTGTGCGAGTGAAAAGCTGCATGCCTCACCGTCATTTTCAAAGTCATAAAAATGGACACTATCTGTGCCTAAATCGACCACAGCAAGTTGCTTGGTGTGATTAAGAAACGTTGCTTGATGCGCATGAGACGAGGCTTGACGAGCAATATTGGGACCACTGCCTTCCACATATAATTCTGCAATAGATTTCAACGGATTACCATACTCATCAATGTGGTAAACACTTACATTGCCGGAACCGTAGTTGGCCACAGCAAGTAGCGGGGCTTTGATGTCGACATAGCAAGGATAGTCGCCTTCAATTGGCAATGCATAGCTGTCTGTATTTTCAGCAAAAATCAGCTCTGCACCTTCCAAGCGTTCTACTTCATTAAAGGTGTATAAGCCATGTTCGGTAACCGTAAGATAAGACGGATTGCGTGTCGTTCTCATCGCGTCTGGCACGAGGTCGTGATTGATTGTCAGTAAACCAGTAGTCGAATCGAGAGAGACACACGCGATACCATGACTTTGACTTGGTGAATCGGTATAGGTGCCCACATAAAAATGTAAGTGACCATTTAATGTCATGAGAAAACCTTTCGGAGATATAATAATGCTTAACCGTTAAGATTCCGCCTGTGATACCAGACGGCAATCTCTTTTAGTTATCAATCGGTTAAAGTGTGAAGCAACTGCTCAGTTGGTACGACAATAGCGACAATAGTTTCATCAAAAATAATCGCATTTTCATTGATGATACGTTGATACGCTTCAACATCAGATTGGCCCATACCACTGCCCTGCTTAGCAAGTTCAATCAAGGTTAAACCTAAATCGGCAACTTTAATGGCAGCTTCTGCAACTGGCACTGTTTCTACCGACGCCACATTTGCCGCGAAAATAGGTTTGGCTTGCTGCGCCGCTAATTTAATATTTTGATAATGCATCGCTAACGCATCCAACGCAGTTATATCACCTTGAGCATAAGCCACGACCAAATCTTGCATCTCGTACACTGCTAGGCTTTCTACTGGTAATGCGTCCGCAAAGCGGTTTAATCGTTCGTACTGGTTGTATAAATCGCCTTTGTTTGGTGTAGAGATCCACTTCTCCCAGTGACGAGCGTAGTATTGAGCTGGCTCAATGTACTTCGCTAACATTTGTAGCGGTGTTTCGTCCGCACCATTGGCAAGACGTTTCAACATCATATTGGCATCGGCATGATGACGCAAGCCAAGCGAAATTTCAGACCATGTATCTATTACCTTCATGCGCCTGTACATGCTGCGTTCATCGGTCAGGTCTTGACTCGACCATAGACGCTCAGCAATTGCGTAGCTTCTCGGCCATAAACGTTGCTCGATGGTCATTGAATCGAGGTTCTCTCCCCAAATGGTGATTTCTCCACCCAAGATTAGCTGCTGTTCTTTCTCGGTCAGTTCTGCCGGATAACCGCCATTAGGCTCGGGAATTATACTACCTTCCATGTCACTGATCGCCACTAATTCTCCAGTCGTAGGCCAACGAACATTGCCAATCAACTGGTAACTACTATCTTTCAACTTGCCATCCGCAAAGTCATAATTGAACTCGGTATAAGACATAAAGTTATCGAAGTGGCCTCTAAATTTCACACCCGGTAGGTACTCAATGATGAACACCTCTTCGCGAGACTTACCGTTGTAATCGGTAAACGCACGGTAGCTGCCGTCTGTCGCTTTAATAATGGTTAGATTACCTGTACGCGGACCACCTTTGTTGCGCGGTTTCACCCAATTATAAGTCGCGAATTTCTCATCTTGATATAGTTGGTCATCTACCGTAATTCCTTTCGGTATTGGGTCATTGCGGTAGTGATAGCTGGTTGGTTGAGGCTGGTCTAGATAATAACCTGTTGAGAGAATACCTTGGTAGCCCTCTTTTGCTGCTCGACCAATACTGTCGTGCCCTTGCCAGCTTTGAATCACAATCGAAGTAGGAAGATCTTTGTGCCAGATTTCATCCCAACCTGTCATCTTCTTGCCGCGTGCTTCCAGCATTTGTTCAACCTTAGTATTCAAATACGATTGCAGACCACGCTCACCATCTAAGTTATTGTCTTTGATAAATTGCTGAATCTTGGGGTTGTCTTTCCACTGTTGGTAATTAGGCTCATCACCGCCGATATGGAAATACTCATCTGGAAAGAGCTCGACCACTTCGTCAAACACGCTCGCCAGCATCTTGTAAAGTTCGGGATTGGTAGGGTCCATTAACGGTTCAAACACACCCCAGCCACGTTGATGTGGATAAGATTGCTCGCCCATACCAGACATCAACTCAGGGTATGCGTGCGCTACTGCCGAAGCATGTCCCGGCAAAGAGATTTCAGGGATAACTCGAATGCCAAGGTTACGCGCATAATTCACCACATAGCGGATTTCATCTTTGGTGTAGTAATCACCATCTGCGGTGTCTTGCCACAGTTTTTGGTAATTATCGAGTTGGATACGGATCGCTTGGTCATCCCACATATGCCAATGGAAGACATTCATTTTTGCTGATGCCATCGCATCGAGTTGGCGAAGGATCACATCGAGTTCAATAAAGTGACGGGAAGTGTCGTAAGAAACACCACGCCAAGGAAAACGCGGCTCATCTTGAATCGACACTGCAGGAACAAAGTACCCTGTCGCATCCGTAGTCACTAACTGCAAAAAGGTTTCTAAACCATGGAAAGCACCGTAAGGGCGTTCGGAGCGAATGATGATCTGACCATTGCGCGATTCCAGTTGATAAGACTCATCACTATTAATGTCTTGCACCTCTGACTTCGGCGCATTGCGAATATCAATCACCAAGGTCGCGTCTTTTTCCGACTCGGCATACCAGTTCAACATTGGTAAGCCAGTTTGGCGATATAAACGCTCCATAGTGCGCTTTATGTTGAACTGCACCCGCGGTGAATCATAGCCTTTGATGTAAATGCTGAAGGATTTATCCAGTGAGATTTTCCCCTGCCCCAGCTCTACATTTTGTGGATAAGGCATTAGGTTAAGATCGGTGTTGGGAGTCATCGCCATCGCTGCCGTTGGAATTGTGATTAAGCCTGAAATGAGTAGTACTAATGTTCCTTTGTTCATCCGCGCCATCCTATCGTTGTTATTCAACCCGAGTCACTCTGTTTAAAAGAAGCATGTGACTCGGCCAAAACACTTTGTTTGAGTTATGCGACCAGCTCCACCGCTTCACGAACCAGCTTGCCAACCTCGTCCCACTGTTCGTTTTCAATTAAGCTCGGTGCCACCATCCAAGTACCACCGCAACAAACCACACGGTCGATGGCTAAGTAATCATTGACGTTATTTTTGCCAATACCACCCGTCGGCATCAAACTCACATCGACATAAGGTGCCAGTAGCGATTTCACCATCGCAATACCGCCGCTCGCTTCCGCAGGAAAGAATTTGAGGAAGTTCAAACCCAGCTCAAGTGCTTGTTCAACCTGACTTGGACTGTTCACACCCGGTACGATTGGCATGTTGATTTCTTGGCAGCGACGTACCGTATTTGGATTCAACCCCGGCGCGACAATAAACTCTGCGCCCGCGTCTTTCGCTTGGGTAATTTGCTCTGGCGTCAATACTGTACCTGCACCGATGCACATTTGCGGATATGCGTCACGCATGGCTTTAATCGCATCGGCTGCCGCTTCTGTTCGAAACGTCACTTCTGCGACTGGCAGGCCGTTTTCTACTAGTACTTTCGCCAATGGAATCGCGTGCTCAACTTTGTTGATTTGGATAACTGGAATAACTTTGAATTGCTGAAGTTGTTTAATCATTGCTTGGGACATAATACGTTCTCGGAAATTATCGAATGAGATGAGCCATGGCGTCGTTTGGAATGATCGCGCCAGGATATTGAATAACGGTTGCGGCTAGTCGGTGACCGAGTTGAGCAGACTGCTCACAGCTTTGTCCGGTCAATCGCCCAGCCAAGTAACCAGCGGCAAAGGAATCGCCAGCAGCACAGGTGTCGATCACTTTCTCGACCTTCTCTGCAGCTACGTAAGCGCTTTGCTTTTCTATGTTTTGATGCCTGAGGTTTTGTTTGTCATCACCTTGCGACCAAACCAGCTTGCATGGTTCGCAGCCACGTTTGATCACGATTTCTGGGCAGCCAAAGCTAAGGCAGCGCTGCTCGGCACTTTCTTCTTCCCCCCACACTAAGACATCATCGTCTTCTGTGATAAGTGCAATGTCGACTAAAGGCAGAATTTGGCTGTACCAATGTTTCGCCTCTTCTGCAGACCAAAGTTGAGGACGGAAGTTATTATCAAAGATAATTTTGCCTCCACCTTGTGAGAACAGACTTAACGCCTTTTTAAGCCTTACCTTGCTATCGTCATTTAAAATCGCAATGCTGATGCCACTTAGGTAGAGGTAATCCAGTTCTTGGTTCGTAATCGCAGACTCTAATTTATTGAGTGAAGAGGTAGAGAAGTAGCTTTTAACAGCTGCGCTATCACGCCAATAAAGAAAGCTGCGCTCGCCTTCTTGATCTGTCTGCACCATATACAACCCCGGCAACTGAGCTGGGAAGATCTCGACAAGATCAGTTGCAATGCCTTCTTGTTGCCAGTTTTCCAGAAGTTCTTGAGAAAGTACGTCTTCCCCAAGACCGGTCGCGTAAGACACTCGGACAGGTTGCTGATTAGTCAGGCGAGAGAGGTAAAGTGCAGTATTGAGCGTGTCGCCCCCAAAACCTTTGCGAATTGGGTCGCCGCTCAGTTCAATCATGCATTCGCCAAAGAAAGCAATTTTAGTATGGGATGAATCCGTCATCGTTCACCTAATTTGGATAGATTTAGAATAGTGGCTCGGGGGAGCCACCCGTTTGTCAGGCGCTTATCAACGAGTTTCTGCTCGAGCCGGAAACTATCTTCTGTTAAGCATTTTGATTTGCCGCAGTTGTGCGGTTTTGTAGAGAAGCATCTTGTTCCAGAAGACCTTTATCAGACAATTCCATTTCCATCAGAGCACGCTCATCATCAAGGATTGCTTTCGCTATTTCTGGTGAAACTTGGTTAGCTGGAGTCACTAGGCTTACTACCACACCTGCGGTTAGGGCAAATAAGCAAGATGGAATCACTGGGTTACCCCAAAAAGTGGTCAGGTCTGGGCTCATCATTACTGCAAATGAAGCCATAGATGCACCGGCCAATGTTGCCAATGCACCTTGTCAGTTGTAACGCTTCCAGAAGCGACCCAACATACCGCAGACAAACATACCAGACATGACTGTCGAGATCATCTTAGTGATATAGCTGATGATGTCGTTCGAGGTTAGTGCGAACAGCAATGCACAACCGATCACTACAATCAGAGCCAAGCGAGAGTAATTCAACATGGATTCTTTGTTTGGCACGCGACCTGTGAACATGACGTAAACATCACGCAGTAAGATAGACACGCCCGCAATCGCATCTGAACTTGCACTCGACATGGTTGCCGATAAACCCGCAATCAGAACAATAAGACCGACGCCTGCTGGCAATATCGTTGCTGCGATATACGGGAAAGCAAAGTTCGCGTTGTTCAGTTCAGGGTCCATCGCATGCGCCGCCATGCCAATAACTGCTGGGATGATTGAGAAGAACAAGTACAGCACACCAGACGCCACGAATGAACGACGGATGGTTGATACATCTTTACCTGAGTAAATACGTTGGCGGAATGAAGGCGTTGCAAGTACACCCACACCAATCACGACAGCAAGAGAAACCGCAGGAATTAAACCCAGCTTATCAATCGCAAGGAAGCTGACTGCTTCTGGGTCCATAGCAGAATAAAGGTTGTCTAAACCACCTATGTGCTGCACAGACAGTACCGCCATTAGAATGAAGCCGACAAACAAGATGATGGCTTGAATGGTATCCGTCCAAACTACGGCAGTGTAACCGCCAATAACAACATAAATGGTAAACGCTGCTGCGATAATCATCTTCGCAGTGCTGAGCTCAATATCGGCAATCCACGCTAAGTACATACCACCTCCAAGGATGTGTGCGCCCAGCCAGCCAATACAAGCGATAAAGATAAGCAGACCAACCACGTTCTTCACGATGCGGTTTGCACCCACGTAGTAGGCAAGTTCTTCACTCATCGTCATGAAGTTAAGTTTACGAACCGGTGCAAACCACAGCGCCAATAGTAAAATACCAATTGCGCCGCCAATGCCGTAAAGCGCACCAGCCCAACCGTTTGAGTAACCAAAGCCGACCGCGCCCATACTTGAGCCCGTGCCAACCATGGTTGCTATCGTGGTACCTAATACGAGAAACAGAGGTAAGCTTCGACCACCGAGTAGAAAGTCTTCACCTGATTTTTGGTTACGAGAAACAAACCACCCCAACCAAATTAAAAATAAGACATACGCACCGAAGCCGGTAAGAAATAGTGTACTGTTCATTGAACACCTCTTATATAAAATCCATCTTTCAGATTGATATAATTCCAGCAGCAAGTATTAGAT